>JAGQIB010000423.1 GCA_020431545.1 Gemmatimonadota bacterium | reverse complement strand
CGGTGGTGGCGCCGGAGGCGGCGGCGCTCGCGTTCGGCGACGAGTGGCGCGAGTCCGGGCAGTGGTTCCGGCTGCTCGTACCGTGGTTCGTGGCATCGCTCTCGTTCGGGCCGATCGCGCAGGTGTGGTTGCTGCTCGGGCGGCAGCGGGATGCGCTCGCGTGGCACGCGGTGGTGCTCGGGGCCTCCGTGGCGGCGCTCGCGGTGGGCGCGCGGACGATGGAGCCGGCGGGCGCGATCCTGCTGTTCGCGGGCGTGGGTGCGGTGGCGCGGTTGTTCGTGATCGAGGTCACGTTCCGCGCGGCCGGGGCGAAGGCAGGAGCGAGTCTGAACGTGCTGGCGCGGGAGCTGGTGCGGGCGGTGCCGTTCGTGCTGCTGGTGTGGGGAGTGCGGGCGGTACAGGAGAATGTGTGGGCGACCGCGGGGGCGGCGGTGGTGGCGATCGGGGCGCATTTGGCGTTGATCGTGCGGCGGAGGGGGCGGGCGTGAGACGGATCGTTTCCCTCTCCCAGGAGATCGCCGGGCGGGATCCGGCTCCGTGGGATCTTCGTTCGCGCGACGTGTTTCCCTGGCGAGACACGTTCGGCGGGTTCGTGCGCGGCGAGTGGCCGGGGCCCGTGCGTGCGCCGGAGTCGGCGGAAGCCTGGCTCGCGGCGGTGGTCGGCGCGGAGGGCAGCTTCTCGGTGGTGGCGCGAGTCGCAGAAGACGAGTGGATCGCGGCCACCGACGCTCGGCGGTCCTTTCCCCTGTTCTGGGCCTGGCGGGACGGACGCGTGGTCGTGACGGACGACCCGCGCCGGGCCCGGGAGATCGGCGGCGGCGGCGCACTGGATCCGGTCGCGGTGGAGGAGGCGCGGTGCGGCGGTTTCGTGCTCGGGCATCGCACGCTCGATCCGGACGTGTTCGCGCTGCGCGCGGGAGAAGCGTTGCGCGTGCGGGACGACGAGCGCGGATCCGAGGTGCGCGTGATCTCCACCGCGGACCTCGGGCGAACGCAGCCGGTCGACACCGGGGCGTCCCGCCTCGATCGCCTCGACGTGCTGGACGTCCGCATGCAGCGCATGGCCGCGCGCACGTTCGAGTCGCTGGGCGGGCGGCGCGCGGTGATCCCGCTCACGGGCGGTCACGACTCGCGGCTGCTCGCGATTCTCGCGCGACGTCTCGGGTATGAGAACGTCGTGTGCGTCGCCACCCGGCAGGCGCGCCACTGGGAGACGACGGTCGCGCGCGAGGTCGCGGAGCGGCTCGGGTTCCCGCTGCTGCACTTCGGCGCGCAGCCGGCGCGGTGGGTCGAGTGGTACCGGAGCGAGGAACGTCGGCGGTACTGCCGCGAGGCGGATGGTCTGTCGAGCGCGCCGTGGCTGCTCGAATGCCTGGCGCTGTCGGACCTGCGCTCGTCGCGCGTGATCGGCGCGCCGGATCGCGCGGTGATCCTGCCCGGTCACTTCGCGGGACTCGTCGCGCGGGACGTGCCGGTGGATGGTCCGGGGGGCGATCCGGAGACGGACGCCGTGGAGAACGTGATCTGGCGTCGCTACTGTCTCAATCCGTGGCCGCGCCGAGGCGGCGTGGCGGAGGAGCTACGGTCCCGGGTGCGGGAATCGGTGCGGGAGTTCCTGCCGGCGGACGGCGACGCGGACGAGCGGTTGCGGCGCGCGCTGCAGGCGTGGGAGTGGCGTGAGTACTCCACGAAGCGCGTGGGCGCGGCGGTGCGCGCGTACGAGTTCTTCGGGTTCGAGTGGCGACTCGCGTTTCTCGATCGCGAGCTGCGTGAGTTCTGGTCCACCGCAACCCGCGAGGAGCGACACGAGCGCGACCTCTACCAGGACTACGTGCGCCGCGCCGGCCTGCCGTGGCGGCTGCCCCTCCCCAACCCCGGCGTGGTGCCGGTGTCGAGACGTCGGCCGCGGCAGTGGGCGCGGAGGTTCGGCGTGCTCGGGGCGGCGCGGTGGGCGCGGCGGTGGATGCGCCGGTGGGACGGGCAAGGGATCCGGCGGGGAGATGGTGTGGGCTGGGACGAGGTGATTCCCGGGAGCGTGGTGCGGCGGACGTACACCGGGATAGAAGGCGTGGAGAGCTATCTCGTGCGGGACTGGCTCGAGGAGGTCGGCGCGTGACGGACGGGCGGCGGGTCGTGGCGCTGGTGGGAGTCGTCGGTGCGCTCGCGGTGATGGCGTGGGTGATTCTGCGCGGGGACGGGTCGGCGGAGTCGGGGGATGCGGCGGAGACGGCGGGCGGCGAGCGGAGCCCGGTGGAACTGCGCGGCTACGAGCCCGCCACCCCGGCCCTCCTCGCGGCGGCCGGCTGGCGTACGGAGATCGCGAACCCGGCCGCGCTCGCGCGCGTGCGGATCTCGAGCGTGTCGCGGGACGACTTCGTCCCCATCCGCGATCCGCTGCACGCGCGGGCCGACGAGACGGATCTCGCCCCCGAGGAGCCGGTGCTCATCGTGCGCGGCGAGACCGAGGTGCGCGCGTGGCCGCTCGTGTGGCTGCTCGAGCGCGAGCTCGTGGTGGACGAGGTGGACGGCGTTCCGGTCGTGGCGACGTTCTGCTCGGTGTGCGGGACGTCGCGCGTGTGGGAGCGGCGGACGGAG
>JAGQIB010000422.1 GCA_020431545.1 Gemmatimonadota bacterium | reverse complement strand
TCCATCGTCCGCGCGCCCACCGCGAGCGCCGCCACGGAGGCCCCGAGCACCACCGCGTGCCACGCGAGCGCATCCCGCTGCCGCCCGAGCAGCAACCACACCTGCGCGATCGGCCCGAACGAGAGCGACGCCACGAACCACGGCACGAGCAGCCGGAACCACTGCCCGGACTCGCGCCACTCGTCGCCGAACGCGAGCGCCGCCGCCTCCGGCGCCACCACCGCCGCCACCGCGATCGGTACGAGCGCGAACCGCAGTAACGACTCGTGCATCGCGCGGCACGCGGGCGCGAGCGACCGCGCGCGGTGCTCGCGCGCCGCCTCCGGATAGAACGCCTGTGCCGCCGACCCCGACAGCAGCGACACCGCCGCCGCGAGCAGCCGCGCCGGCAGCGCGTACGTGCCCGCGAGCGCCGACCCGAACGCGAACGGGATGATCAGGAGCGGCGCCTGCTCCGCCGCGAGCTGCAGGAAACCGGCCGCCGCCGTGAACTGCGGGAACCCGCGATGCTCGCGCGCGAGCGCGCGGCTGCGCCCGTGGCCGAGTGGCCCCACGCGCTCCCGCAGCGGCAAGTCCTTCGCCGCCGCCACCTCGAGGCCGGCCGTCGCCGCGACCTGTCCCGCGAGCGCGCCGAGCACGAGCGCCCGCGCGTCCACGAATCCGGCCGCACCCGCCGCGATCTGCGCCGCCGCCGTCCCCACCGATTGCAGCACGCGCGACACGGACACGGCCCGGAATCGCGACGTCCGCGTGAACCAGTACGACAGCGGCTGGTACAAACTCGTGAGCAGCAGGCTCGGCGCGAGCCACACGAGGCTCCGCATCGCCGCCGGCTCGCGCGTGGCGAAGAATCCCGTCCCCGCGAGTCCCACCGCGACCGCCACCGTGAGCCCGATCGTGGTCGCGAGTCGCACGAGCCGGTGCGCCTCGACCTCGGACTCCACGATCGGCACCGCGAGCTCGTACCGCCCGGTGACCACGAGCCCCGCCAGCATCGCGACGGCGCCGAAGAACGCGAGCACGCCGAACGCATCCGGCGCGCACAGCCGGGTGAGCACCGGCAGGGCGGCGATCGTGATCACCTGCGCGAGGCCGGTGCCGGCCAGGAGCGTGGCGATGGACGACGCCAGTTTCACGGGGCGCAACTCCGAAGCGAGGTGCTCCCATGGTACGCGCCCGTCCGACCCGCCGAAAGCGAACAACGCAAAGACCCCGCCACCGAGGTGCCGGGGTCAAGCGCTCCCTAGGCAGGAGATGGGGGGGAACCTAACCGTCGCGGCGCACGCCCCCGCGAACGTTCTGGTCGATCTGGTTGTCGTCCGCGATCGTGGCGTCGTTCACGACCGACGAGTTCTCGATCCGGATCCCGTACTCGGCGTTCGCGCGGATCTCGTTCCCCGTGATGGTCACGGTCTGCGAGTCGCGCACGCGGATGCCGCTGCCGGCGTTGCTCTCGAGCGCCGCGCCGGTGATGCGGACGTTCTGCGAGCTGTCCCGCACGCGGATGCCGTCGTCGTCGTTGCCGGCGAACGTGCCGCCCTCGATGACCACGTTCTCGGACTCGCGCACGACCACGCCGTGGTCGCGGTTGTTCGAGGCCGACACGTTCCGCAGCGTCACGTCCGATGCGTTGCGCACGAGGATGCCGTTGTCCACGCCGCCGTCGAACGCGGCGTTCTCGATCACGACCCCCGACGTGTTGCGGATCACGAGCACCGCGGAGTCGTCGGTGGCGGAGCCGGAGGGCGATCGGGCGACGAGCACGGCCGCCGGGTCCGCTTCGATCGTGAGGTTCTTCGTGACCAGCAGGCGACCTTCCCAGGTCCCGGCCGGGATACGCACGGTGGCGCCCGGCGCGGCGGCGTCGATGGTGGCCTGCAGGGTGGCGAGATCGCCGGAGTCCCCGCCGGGGCCGGTGCCGGAGTCGTTCGAGCACCCAACGAGCAGGGTCGCGAGCGGGAGCGTGAGCAGCAAGCGGGAGTAGTTCATGGTGTGGCTCTCCTCGGGGGTTGCGCGGCCACAGACGGGACCCCGGGGGGGCCAGATACGCCGGGGGGAGTGGGTGTTCGCTCGCTTCCCCGCGATACGTTAACTTCCCGAGGACGCGCCCCGGGGCGGCGCGAGGAGGCTCCGGTGGTCGGTCGGCGGCTCGGACACTACGAGATCGTGGAGCTCGCGGGCCGTGGCGGCATGGGCGAGGTGTACCGCGCCCGCGACGTCCGCCTCGACCGCACCGTGGCCGTCAAGATCCTCCCGCCCGAGCTCTCGCATCAGCCGGAGCTGCGCGCGCGATTCGAGCGCGAGGCGCGCACCGTCTCCGCGCTGCAGCATCCCGCGATCTGCCAGCTGTTCGACGTGGGGCGCGAGGGGGACGTCGACTACCTCGTGATGGAGTACGTGGAGGGCGAGACGCTCGCGGATCGACTCCGCCGTGGCGCGCTTCCGCTCCCCGAGGCGCTCCGTGTGGCCGCCGCGATCGCCGACGCGCTGGGCCGCGCGCACGCGAGCGGCGTGGTGCACCGCGACCTCAAGCCCGGCAACGT
>JAGQIB010000421.1 GCA_020431545.1 Gemmatimonadota bacterium | reverse complement strand
CCCGAGCTGCTCCGATCCCTGGACGACTTCCTCGATCGCGAGCTGCGCGGCCTGTTCTTCAACGTGTTCGTGCAGCGATATTTCGAGGATCCGCAGGGCGTGGCGCGCGCGAACGACGAGTGGCGTTCCGACGTGAGCGGGCGAGTCTCCCCGTTCGACGATCTCGCGCGCCGCTACGCCGCCGCCCAGGAGCTCGACTGGAGACTGATCGTGGCGCAGATGTACGAGGAGTCGCGGTTCGATCCGGAGTGCGTGAGCTGGGCCGGCGCGCAGGGGCTCATGCAGGTGATGCCCCGCACCGCGGAGGAGCTCGGCATCACGGACCCGGGCGACCCGGAGCAATCCGTGCGCGGGGGCGTCCAGTACCTCCGCGAGCTGATCGACAGTTTCGGCGCGCGGGTCGATCTGGCCGAGCGCATCCGGTTCGCGCTCGCGTCGTACAACGCGGGGCGCGGACACGTGTCCGACGCGCGGCGACTCGCCCGCGAGCTCGGACTCGATCCGGATCACTGGTACGGCAACGTCGAGCAGGCGCTCGTGCTCCTGCAGCGGCCCGAGTACTACGAGAACACCCGCTACGGGTACTGCCGGGGCGCGATGGCGGCCCACTACGTGCGCGCCATCGAGCGACGCTACCGGACCTACGTCGAGCAGATTCCCGGGCGGCTCCCGTTCGCGCCCGCCGTCGCGCCCGCGAACCCGGGAGCCACCGAGTGACGATCGCGTCGTTCGTCGCGTTCACGTGGGGACTGTACCTGGCCGTCGCCGCATGGCGCGTGCGCGGCCGCGGACGCCGGGCCGCCGCGACGCTGCTGGCCGGCGCGTTCGGACTCGTCGTCGCGCTCGGCGCGGTCCTTCACGTCGCGGGGGTCGAGGCCGGACGCGGCCTCGCGTTGCTCGGTGCCGTCACGGCGGCCCTCGCGTTCGGCTGGTCCCTGTCGGCCGGGATGCGGGCCGAGACCGCCGATCTCATCCGCCGCGGCCTGCTGTTCCTGGTGGGACTCGGCGTCGTGGCGCTCCTCGTCGCCGGTTGCGCGGGGCCGGCGCGTCTGCCCGTCGAAGAGCCGGCACGCGGCATCGACGAGCCCTCGGGCATCGCCCGCCGGGGCGACGAAGTCGTCATCGTGGGCGACGACGATCCCGAGCTCGTGTTCCTGCCGGCCTCCACGCCGCGCGCGGGCGTGGCGCTGGTCCCGATCCGACCGGATCGGCTGCGCCGTACGCGACTGCCGTTTTCCGGCGCGTCCGATCTGGAAGGCGTCGCCGAACTGGCGGACGGGCGCCTCGTCGCCCTGTCGGAGGACTCGCGCGCGCTGTGGGACGAGCACGGGCTCGTCGCGCGCTTCACCGACGACTCGCTCGCGGAGACCGGCGGGCGCGGCCTCGAGGGGCTCGCGGTTCGCGCCCGGCCGGACGGATCCTCGCGGATCGCTGTTCTGTGGGAAGGCGGCTACCTGGACTGCGCGGGCGCGGATTGCGACTCGGCGCGATTGCCGCGGATCGTGGTGCACGATCTCGCGCCCGGGGCCCGCGACGTCGAGCTCGGTCCGGAGACCGCGCTTCTCGACGTCCGCCTGCACCCACCGCTCCTCCCGGGACACGAGCCGTTCGCGCAGCGTTTCCGGGGCGCCGATCTGACGTGGATCGAGCTGCCGGACGGAAGCGACGGTTTCCTCGTGCTCCTCTCGTCCGGCGCCGCACGCCTACCGCCCGCCGGCGACGCCGCCGAGTGCCCGCTCCCGGATCCGGGCGGGAGCCCCCGCCGCTGGTGCCACAAGTGGCTGCTCCGGTTCGACGAGAACGGCCGGCCCGTCGGGGATCCGCTCGACCTCGACACGCGGATCCCGGCGGATCTCGCCTATGAGAACTGGGAAGGCCTCGGCTGGTGGGAGCGGGAACGGCGCGTCGTGCTCTGCTACGACGCGCCGTGGCGGCCCGACGATCCCGTCCCTCCGATCCTGTTCCTGGAACTACCGGTCGAGTGGGCTCAGCGGTA
>JAGQIB010000420.1 GCA_020431545.1 Gemmatimonadota bacterium | reverse complement strand
CACGGAGTCCGGCACCGCGCCGAACCCGGAGTCGTCCGACCAGATCCAGAGGTGCACGCGGAGCGGGCGCGAGCGGCAGTACTCGATGCGCTCACGCATGAGCGCCACGCTCGCCTCGTCGACCTCGCCGCCGTACTCGTCGTCCCGGTAGAAGCTCGTCACCGGCGGCTGGCCGTCGCCGCGATTCGTGACGTAGAGCGCGATCGTGTCGTCGCGGGACGCCACGCACGCGTCGACCTGCCGGCGGAACTCGTCCTCCGGCATCTCCTCGCTCAGGAGGTTCATGATCCGCGTGCGGCCGCCGTCGCGCAGAAACGTCGCGGAGTTCGGGAGGCGGCCGGGAAACGTCTCCGGGAGCGCGGCGGGCGCGGGGAGGCGGGAGACGTCGACGCGGTCGGTACAGCCGGGCGTGGACCCGAGTATCCCGGCGAGCGCTGCCCATCGGAACCACGTTGGCGTTCGTCGTATCGTCATCCCGACACGATAACACCCGCACCGGGATCCGAGACACTAGTCCTGCTTGTTCCTCTCGTCCTCTCCCCGCTCGTGGATTGCCGCGAGCCAGTACGGCGCGCCGAACGCGACCAGGTACGCGAACACCAGCAACGCGCCGAGCCCGAACGACGGCCGGAACAGAAGCGCGGCCACGGCGAGCGCGCCGAGCACGAGGGCGACGAGGATCGCGAGCGCGAACCGGGTCTCCACCCGCGCGACGTGTTCATCCCGCGTGCGCTCCACCGCGTCCTGGGCGAGGTGCTCCAGTTCATGCGCCTCGTGCTCGTTGACCACGCTGCGGAGCTGGTGGCGCGCGCGGTGCTCGAGCGCCGTCGTCGTCATCCAGAGGATCACCGAGGCGACGAAGAGTCCGCCGAGCACGCCGAGGCCGGGCCAGTGCAGGAAGATCGCAAAGACGAGGACCGCGAACGAGAGAATGGAGAGGATCTTGAAGATCGCCTGTGCGTCGTACAGGAACTCGTGTCCTCGCGAGTCCCCGGTGAAGACGAACGGTCGACGCCAGGCCTTGCCGTACGACATGGGCCACCTCCTGAGGGGGCCCTCCCGCTCCGAGCATACGCCCGCGCGGGCCGGACGGGGAGGGTGCGGGCGCGGGCCGTACCGGGATCCCGGGGGCTGTCAGCGGATCCGGACGATCCGCTCCGCGGCGTTCCCCTCCGGGCTGGCGAGGCGCACGAAGTAGATTCCGGGGGCCACGGGCCGGTCGGCGTCGTCGCGCCCGTCCCAGGTCGCCTGACCCGGGCCGGCCGTCTCGCCGGCCGCGAGCGCGCGCACGCGGCGCCCCGCGACGTCGTGGATCGTGACCGCCCAGGCGCCGGGCCGGGGGATCGACCAGCGCAGCGCCACGTCGCCGGAGGCGGGGTTCGGGCGGGCCGGCTCGAGCGTGGGACCGAGCGGGTCCGCGGGCAACGTCGGCGCGCCGACGTTCACGAGCGGGGCGCGGAAGTCCGCGAAGATCGGCGCGTGGTCGCTCGCGGTCGGCGTGTCGCCCGCGAGCAGGCCGGCGGCCGCGAGGTTCGCGGGCGTCATCGAGCGCGTCTCCGCCACGAGCTGCCGGCGCGCTTCCAGCACGCTGCCCGTGTAGAAGATCCAGTCGAGGCGCCCGGGATAGAAGGAGCTCGCGTCGTCCCACCACGTCGCCACGAGGCGGTCGTCCGGGTGGCGGGTGAGGGCGGCCTCGAGATCCGTGCCGTCCCAGTCCGGCGGCGAGTCGGGACCGAACGTGCCGTTGTCCACGATGTCGCCCGTGAGAACGGTGGTGAGCTGCTGGCGCCAGCCCACGAGGTTGAAGTCGCCCGCGATCAGGATCGGCGTGTCCGGCGCGAGCGTGATCGCGCCGCCCGGGCTGCGCGCGTCCGCGAGGAAACTCACGAGCGCGTCGGCCTGTTCCTGGCGCGCGGCGTCGGCGGTGCAGCAGCTCCAGTGATTCGCGATGACCAGGAGATCGGAGTCGAGCACGGGGCGCGGATCGAGGCGCGCGGCCGTGAGGCGGCTGCCCGGCAGCACGAGCCACGTCTCGAGGATCGGGAAGCGCGACGCGATCGCGTTGCCGGAGTCGATCTTGATCACGTTCCAGCTCTCGCCCGGCCCGCTCGGCAGGAAACCCTCGACCACGGACTTCACTTCGTTCGCGTTGTGATTCCAGACCTCGGTGATCACCCACACGTCCGGGTCGATCGCGTCGAACAGGCGGCCGAGGGCCGCGGCGCGTGAGCCGCCGCTGAAGAGGCCGTCGTTCTCCACGTTGTAGCTCGCGAGACGCAGGTCGCCCGGGTCCTCGCGCGCGAAGTCGCGAGAGTCCACCGGCTGCGGCGTCCCGTCGAACGTGTACGGCGTGGATGCCGTCAACACGTCGCCGCTGTTCGCGTCCCACAGCGCCATCCGAAACGAGTTGCCGGGGAACAGCGGGTGGCCGGACGGCGCCGCGAGTCGATCGATCGCGATCTCGAACTCCGTGTCGCTCACGGTGGACGCCACGAACAGACCGATGTCCGCGTGATCGAGCGGAATCGTGGAGCCGCCGAGGTCGAGCGAGCCGCCGCGACCGCCGAAGCTCCACAGGATCTCGGCGCCGATCGAGCCGATCGTGGCGCCGGTGGCGGCGTTCAGGTCCGTGTCGATCGCGATCGTGATCTCCTGCTGCTCGTCCGGCTGCACTTCCACGCCGGTGTCGAATCGCAGGTAGAGACGTCGCTCGTCGTCCGCGAGCTCGAGGCGCGTGAAGTCGACGCCCGAGGGGCCGGCGTCGCCGGACGGATCGGTGGCCCACACGCCGGCCGTCCAGTCGGAGAAGTCGGCGTCGATCTGGATCGGGAGGCTCCCGGCGAGCGCGGGGAGGGACACGGCGAGGCAGGACACGGCGGCGGCGCCGGCGAGGAACGCGACTCGTGGCATGGATGCAGTCCGGAGCGAGGAGCGGGGATCCCGGGATTCTCCGGGAGACGATCGCAGTCTTCACAATACCACGGGGAGAGCTGGTCGTGCCGGGGCCGCCAAGGGGTCCGGTGCGGACAAGGGGGCCGGTGCGGAGAGATCGCGCCGAGCGGCCCTCAGCTGCCCGCGAGCCAGTCCAGCGACCCTCGCGGCACGCGGGTCATGCCGAACACCGAGGCGATGTACTCACCGTGCTCGCCGGCGCGGTGCGGGTTGCGGAACTCCCACACGATCGCGTCGTCCGGCGCGACCTCGAGCACCCGTCCCTGGTCCGTCTCCACGACCAGCACGTTGCCGTTTGCGAGCAGCTGCGACGTTCCGCAGGAGTGACTGTAGAGCGGGGAGGCCTCGGTTCCGGCCCACTCCCGCCGCACGCTGTCGTCGCGCGGGTCGAGCCACACCACGCGCGATCGCTGCAGCGGCTGCCACTGGTTGTCGAACACGAGCAGCGCGCCGTCCGGTGTCACGCTCGGATCGTGCTGCAACGTGGTGAGCCCGGCGCGCGACCAGACCACCGACTCGCGCTCGGGATCCACCACCGCGATCATGTCGAGGTTGCGCATGGAAACGAGCAGGTTGCCCGGCCGGAACCCCGGAACGTCGGCGAGCGTGTCGTCCAGGATCTCGATCGAGTTCGTGTGGAAGATGTCGTCCGGTCCCGAGTCCGCGAGATCGATCGCGCCCTCCCGCTTCCAGAACGCGTAGTACGCCTGCGTCCAGTCCTGCTCGGGGCCACGTTCGAACGCCTCCAGCAGCGAGAAGCGACGTTTCTCCTCGCCGGTCCGCGGATCCAGCACCGCGATCGAGTCCTCGAGGATCGGCCCGCGGGCGGATACGCGCGGCACGAGGTGGGCGTCGCGCACGAGCGCCCAGATCGTGCCGTCCGGCGCGATCGCAAAGTCGTGGTGGGCGCCGTTCCTCTGCGCCCAGCGCACGCGCGAGTCCGAGTCCACGCGGAAGATCCCGAGCCCCTCGAAGATCGCGATCACGCTGCCGTCCGGCAGGAGGCGGGCGGCGCGCCAGTAGTCCGTCGCGAT
>JAGQIB010000419.1 GCA_020431545.1 Gemmatimonadota bacterium | reverse complement strand
TTCCAGAGCTGCGGCAGCTCGTCCAGACTCGTCCGACGCAGCACGCGACCGATCCGCGTGGGGCGAAGATCGCCCTTCGTCGCGCGCACCGGCCCCGAGACCTGCTCCGCGTCCACCGGCATCGTCCGGAACTTGAGAATGTCGAACTCCGTGCCGTCGCGACCGAGCCGCCGCTGCCGGAAGAGGATCGGGCCGCGCGAGTCGACTCGCACGAGCAACGCCAGCAGCGCGAACAGCGGAGAAAGCGCGAGCAACCCGGTGGCCGAGCCGAGCAGGTCGAGCGTGCGCTTCTTCACGCGATCCACCCGGTCGAGCGGGTGCAGCCGCGAGCCGACGAGCGGGATGCCGTCGATCTCGTCCACCCGGACCCGACCCGTCATCACCTCGAACAGGTCGGGAACGAACTCGCATCGCGCGCCGAGCTCGTGGCAGACCTCCACGAGATCGAGTCGCTCTTCGTGCGTGAGATCGGGATCGGCCACGAGCAGTCGATCCACCCGGTGTCCCCGCAGGAACGAGCGGAGACGAAGCGGACGCAGGGCGCCGGCGGAATCCTGGTCCCGCGGCGCCCATTCCTCGCCGCGGAGCCTGCCGACGAGCGCGAGGCCGCTGGCCGGGCGGGCCGCGATGTTCTCGGCGAGCCGATCCCCGATCGAGGAGTCCCCGGCGATCGCGAGACGCTCGACCGCGACCGCGTGATCGCGCAGGGACCGCTGGATGCGGGCGGCCACGCGGCGCGTGACCGCCGTCACCGGACCGAGCGCCACGACGTACATCACGAGGAACGTCCGCGAGAACGAGAAATCCCGGTAGAAGAACGCGACCGCCGCGAGCACGAGCCCGAGCGTGAGGGCGGCGCGACCCGCGGCGAAGAAGTCGCGCGCGAGGCCCGAGGGCCGGTGGCGGCGGTAGAGCCCCGCTTCGTGGTACACCGCGAGCCCGAGCGGCACGAGCACGGGCAGGGTCGCGACGTAGGGTCCGAGCGAGGGCACGCCGAACGGGGTCGGCAGGAGGCCGCTCGCGAATCGGATCCACCACGTGAGCGCGACGGCGCCCGCGAGAGAGAGAACGTCGGCCGCGACCAGCACCGCGGGATACAGCCCCCGGCCGAGCCCCGGAGCCGGGGTCGGCGTGGTCGGCGGAGTGGACGGCACGCGGCGTCGCGCGGCGACGTCACCCGTCGTGGTTGGTCGCGTCCCCGTCTTGGGCGCGACGGGAGCGGTCTCGGTGCGGGTCGTCGTCATCGCACGGCCTCCCGCACGCTCTCCTCCACGATCTCGCACAGCAGGTGCTCCACCACGAGGTGCGCTTCCTGGATGTGCGGCGTGTGATCGCTGGGCGAGGCGATCCAGTGGTCGGAGAGCTCGCGCAGTCGTCCTCCCGAGCGTCCGGTGAGACCGACCACCACGAGGCCCCGCTCGCGTGCCTCGCGCGCGGCCGCCAGCACGTTCGCGCTGTTGCCCGACGTCGAGATCGCGACGAGCGCGTCGCCCGCCCGCCCGAGCGCCTCGACCTGGCGCGCGAACACGCGCTCGAAGCCGAGGTCGTTGGATGCGGCGGTGAGCACCGAGGTGTCCGTGGTCAGCGCGATCGCGGGGATCGCGGGCCGATCCGCGAGGTAGCGGACCGTGAGCTCGGTGGCGAAGTGCTGCGCGTCGGCGGCGCTCCCCCCGTTCCCGCACAGCAGGATCTTCCCGCCGCCCGTCACCGCGCGCGCGAGCGCCAGACCGGCCGCCCGCACCGCCGGAGCGGCGACGGCCAGCTCGTTCAGGACACGGGCCGACTCGACGACCGAGGCCTGGATCCGATCGACGTCCAAGGGGCGGTCCTCCGGGGGAATACGGCGCTGCACGAGCGCGGGGCGGCCGCCGACACCGCGGGCCGAGCACGACCCGACGGCACAGAATCGGGATTCGCCCTCTCACTGTCAACCTTCGGCGCGCGAGGAGGCCTTCTGGACCGGTCCCGCCGCCGTTTCCTCGAAGATCGCCTCCAGGCGCTCCCGGAAGCGGGGGCGGGAGAACTCCTCCGCCCGGGCCCGGCAGTCCTCGGCGCGGATCTCGGTCTCGCCGGACTCGACCGACCGGATCGCGGCGGCGAGCGCCTCGGCCGACTGCTCCCGGACGAACAGGCCCGTGGGCGCGCCTCCCCCGCCGGTCGGATCTCCGGGCCAGGCGGCGCCCCGGACCGTCTCCAGCGCCCCCCCCTCCGCGTAGGCGATCACCGGACGCCCGCAGGCCATCGACTCCAGAGGAGTGATGCCGAAGTCCTCCACCCCGGGAAACAGGAGACCGCGCGACCGCGAATAGATGCCGGCGAGCTCGCGATCCTCCACCCAGCCGAGGAACCGGACGTGCGGGCCGGCGAGCTGCCGCAGCGCGGCTTCCTCCGGACCTCGTCCCACGACCGTCAGGCCCACGCCGGCCAGCTCGGCGGCCCGGATCGCGAGATCGACGCGCTTGTACGGGGCGAACGCGGAGACCACGAGCCACTCGCCGAACGAGGCCTCGGCGGTCGGGCGGTAGAGCTCGGTATCCACCGGCGCGGGAACCACTTCCGCCTCGCGACTCCAGTACCGCCGGATGCGGGTCGCCACGAACGTGGAGTTCGCGAGGAGCCGGTCCACGCCGGCTGCGCTGCGCCGGTCCCACCGGCGCAGCGGCTCGCGCGCCACGGACATCGCGGCGCGGACGAGGAGCCCCGCCCGCCCCGGCCCGAAGTAGTCGTCGTAGCGATCCCAGACGTACCGCATCGGAGAGTGAACGTAGGAGACGTGTCGCGCCGTCCGCGGCACCCTCACCCCCTTCGCCACGCAGGACGACGTGGAGACGATGAGGTCGAATCCCCCGAGATCGAATCGCTCGATGAGCGACGGAAACAGCGGCAGGAACTTCCGGTAGTGGCGCGCGATGCCGGGCACGCGGGAGAGCGGGCTCGTCACGATCTCCCGCTTCTCGATGATCGGCGACACGGCCCCCGGGACGTGGATCAGCGTGAACAGCGGCGCGTCCGGATACAGGAGGCAGATCTCCTCCAGCACCTTCTCGCCCCCCCGCATTCCGGTCAGCCAGTCGTGGACGAGGGCGACCTTCATGAACTTCCTCCCGTCGGCCGCCGAGCATCTCCGATTCGCGCCGGTCGCGCCATCCCCCGCTTGACGCCCGGCCCGCCTGCGGGAACGCTGAACGCCATGGAGACGACCGCGCACCGAGCGCTCGACGCGATTCACCGTCGCCTGCGCAGCGAGGGCTGGCGGGCCCTTCCGCACGCGCTTCACCGGTGGCGCGCGCGACGCGACGCCCGGCACTCCTCCCTTGCCCAGTGGGAAGCCTGGGTGGCCCGCGCGCTGGCCGAACCGATGCCGCCGTTGGCGGCGACCGGGCGCCCGACGTTTCGCGTCGTCGTGCGCGGCGAGGGCACGGCAGCCGACGACACGGTGCGATCGCTCGCGACGGCGGGTGCCCCCTGGGAGCTCGCGATCCCCGGCGACGCCGCCGCCGCCCGGTCGGGCGAGTACTGGCTCGCGGTCGGCGCCGGCGACACGTTCCGGCCCGGCGCGCTCGCGCGACTCGCCGCCGCCCTGGCCACCGCGGGCCCGGGTGCGGTCGCCTACGCCGACGAGGATCGTCGCACCGCGCACGGACTCGAGGCACGCCTCAAGCCGGGTCCGAGCCCTTGGCTCGCCCGCACCTGGCCCGGCGAGTATCCCGGCGCAGCCACCGCAATCCCCGGCGACGCCGTCCGCGACGCCCCGGACGCCGGGAACTGGACCCGCGTCGTGCTGGACGCGTTTGCCGCCGCGCCCGCGATCGCCCACGTGCCGTTCCCCGCGCTGACGCGGACCGTCCCCGCGGACGATCCCGTGTTCGGACCGGCGCCCGCACGGTTCGACGCCGTGCGTGCACACCTGGCCGAAGACGACATCGATGTCGCCCCGGCGCACCCGGAACGCGGCGTGGCGTCGTTGCGGGCGCGCGTCGACTCGGTGGATCTCGTCAGCGCCATCGTCCCCACTCGCGATCGACCCGACTTTCTCGCGTCGATCCTGGAAGCGCTTACGCGCGTGCGACGTCCGCTCGAGATCGTCCTGGTGGATCACGCGACGACGGATCGCGAGGCGCGCGCGCTCCTCGAACGGGCGGACCGCGAAGGCACGGCGCGTGTCGTGCGTCGCGAGGGACCGTTCGATTTCTCCGCGTCCGTGAACGACGGCGCGCGGGTCGCCCGCGGCGACGCGTTGCTGCTGCTCAACAACGACGTGGAGCCGACGTCGGAGGACTGGCTCGATCGTCTCGTCGCGGCCCTCGCGTTGCCCGGCGTGGGAGCCGTGGGAGCGTGCCTGACGTACCCGGACGGTCGGATCCAGCACGCCGGCATGCTGCTCGGTCACGGGACCGTGGCCACGCACGTGGCACGGGGCGAGTTCCTCGGCGAGGCCTGGCCCGGACTCCCCGCCGACGTCGCGCGCGAAGTCGGCGCCGTGACCGCCGCGTGCCTCCTCGTCCGCCGCCGGGACTTCGAGCGCGTCGGCGGCCTCGACTCGGCGCGCTTTCCCGTCTCCTTCAACGACGTCGACTTCTGCCTGCGACTCCGGGAACTCGGCCGATCGATCTTCTACGAGCCGGCGGCCCGGCTCGTGCACCACGAGACGGCGACCCGGGATCCGCGACTCGATCCGGACGAGATCCGTCGGTTTGCCGACCGCTGGTCCGCTTCCCTCGCGACCGACGCGTTCACGCCGCCGGCCCTCTCGCCGCACGTGGAACCGCCGGCCCTCGACCTGCGCTCGGGGCCGCGTCTCGAGCCTCGCTTCTGGAGGCGACCGTGAGAGTCCTGCTCGACGCCCGCACGGTGGGCGTGCAGTTCTCGGGAGTCGGCAACTACGTGCTCGAGCTCGTGCGCGCGTTCGCCGCGCTCGACGCGGACCACGAGTTCGTGCTGATGGTGCGGGGCGCGTCGCGACTCCGGGACACGTCGCTCGACTCCCGGTTTCGCCTCGAGGAGGCGCCCTTCTCGCACGAGAACCACCCGCTCGGCGACCTGTGGGAGCACTTCGTGCTGCCGCGCCACGCGAGCGAGGCGCGCGCCGACGTGTTGCACGGCCCCGCGTTTCTCATCCCCATGATCCGGGGCTCGATCCCGACCGTCGTGACGATCCACGATCTCGTCGCGTACACCCACCGCAACACGATCCCGCTGAAGTACGGTCTGTACATGCGCTGGCTCATCGCGCACGCGGTCGAGCGCGCGACCCGCGTCATCACGGATTCCGAGAGCGTGCGCGAGAATCTCCTGTCGCGACTCCCGGCGGATCCGGCGCGCGTGCACTGCGTTCCCCTGGGCGTGTCCGCGGACTTCCGCCCGCCGGAGGCCAGCCGCACCCGGAGCGTGCTCGATCGTCTCGGAATCCGATCGCCCTACTACGTCTTCGTGGGCAACCTCGAGCCGCGCAAGAACCTGCCGGGATTGCTGCGCGCGTACCGCCTGCTCAAGAGCCGGGAAGCGGAGGTTCCCGCGCTCGTCATCGCGGGCAAGATCGCCTGGAAGAGCACCGACCTCCGCCACGAGCTCGACGCCGCCGAGCTCGCCGGTTCGGTCATCACCACGGGATACGTGGAGCCCGAGGACCTTCCGGCGCTCTACTCGGGCGCGGAGGCGTTCGTGTTCCCCACGTTCTGGGAAGGATTCGGTCTGCCCGTGCTCGAGGCGATGGCGTGCGGGGTTCCGGTCGTGGCGAGCGGACTGTCCTCGATCCCGGAGGTCGCGGGGGACGCCGCCGAACTCATCGATCCGCACTCGACCGAATCGATCGCGAACGGCATGCGCCGGGTGGCGAAGGACCGCGCCTACCGCGAGGAGCTGATCCGCCGCGGTCTCGAACGGGTGACCCGTTTCACCTGGCGACGCACCGCGCTCGCCACGCTCGACGTGTACGAGCAGGCCCGGAGGAACGGGCGATGAGCACGATCGGAATCGACGCCCGCAAGATCCGCGACTTCGGCATCGGCCGCTATCTCGCCGGTCTCCTCGAAGGGCTCGCCGAGCTCCCGGGGCCCGAGCGCTACGTGCTGTTCCTGCCGCCGGACCCGGAGCGCGCGTTGCCCGCGGACCTCTCCCGTCGCCTGGCCCCCGAACGCTTCGAGCGCGTGACGGTGAGTGCGCCGCTGTACTCCTGGCGCGAGCTGTTCGCGTTCCGCGATCTGCCCGCTCGCCACGGACTCGCGGTCGTTCACTTTCCGCATTACGTGCGCCCGTTCGTGCGGAACGCCCGGGTCACCGTCACGGTGCACGATCTGATCCACCTGGACTGGGCGCCGTCGATGCCCGCCCGGGTCTACGCGAGCCGGATGCTCCGGCGAGGGGCGCGAGCCGATCGCGTCCTGACGGTCTCGGACGCGGTCCGCACGGATCTCGGGCGACGGCTCGGAGTCCCCGGCGAGCGGATCCACGTCGCGCCGAATGCGGTCTCGGCGACGTTCCGTCCGCCCGACTCCGCCGACGTCGAGCGCTTCCGACGCGAGCGCGGCGTGTCGCCCGACGCCGTGCTCCTGGTCGCGTCGCATCGGCCGCACAAGAACCTCGGCGGCGGCGTCGACGCGTGGCGCCTCGCCGGCGCCCACGGTCCGTTGCTCGTGCCCGCCCGCGACGACGACGCGGCGGCACGTCTTCGCCCGGCCCTCGAGGGCACGGGCGCCACGATCCTGCGCGACGTCGCCGATCGGGACCTCCCGCTCCTCTTCGCCGCCGTGCGCGCGGTGCTGGTCCCCTCGCTGGCCGAGGGCTTCGGCCTCGTGCCGCTGGAGGCCGCCGCGTGTGGCGCCTGCGTGGTCGCCTACGCGTTGCCCGCGCACCGGGAAGGCGTGGGCGACGCCGCGCTCCTCGCGGAGGAGCTCACCCCCGAGTC
>JAGQIB010000418.1 GCA_020431545.1 Gemmatimonadota bacterium | reverse complement strand
CCGAGCGAACCGTTCGCGAACAGGGCTCCCCCGGCTTCGACTCGAGGCCGACACAGCGGAGGAACCCCGCGAACAGGATTCCCCCGGCCCTCGGCTCGAGACCGACACAGCGCAGAATCCTACCGCGACGTAAGAAGCCGCCTCACATACTCCGTTGCATGCGACGCCTCGATCACCGGATCCTCGTCCGGCTCCGCGTCGGCGTCGTAGCCGAAGCGCTCGCAGTACGGCCGGACGGTCGAGTCGAAGAACTCGACGTCCTCGGGCGTGAACCACTGCCGCCAGAGGCCGTGCGTCTTGGTCCGCACGACGCGCTGATGCCCGGCATCCACGACGGCCTCGGGGAGGAGCCGGAAGCCCACTTGGCGCTCGAGGTCCTCTCGCTCGCCGTCGACGAACTCCTCGTAGCGCACGTGGAACCAGCCGTCGTCGTTCCACTCGGCCGCGTAGCGGACGCGCTCGAGGTAGCGATCCCAGTCGATGTTCGGGTCCAGCGCGAACAGCGTGCGGAACAGCGAGACGAGCGGGACTCCCGTCGGGTCGGCCTCCTTGCCGGCGAGCGCCGCGAGGAACGCATTCGCCTTCGCGGCGTCGCGAGCGAGCACCGAGTTGTGGAGGGAGTACAGGAGCTGGCTCACGAGCACGTCGCGCGGGTCACGGAGCACGAGCAGACAACGTTCGAACCCGGCGTAGGCGATCGGCGCGAAGCGACCCGGCACGAACAGGACCTTCACGAGCGCGTCGGTATCGGGGGGCGGGACCGGAGCGGAACCGTGCGGCGGCTCGAACTGCAGCACGGGGTCGCCGCCCGCCGCCTGCCAGGAATCGCGGAGGAGCGAGTAGATCGCCGTGGTGCCGCTTCGGTTTTGACCGAGGATGACGATGCGCATCGCGGCACGGTAACCGGTCTGTTACGATGGGTCCATGAGTATCGACTACGTGGATGGGCGACGGTACGGCCGGGCCGTCGTCGCCGGATCCGACTGGGTACTGCATACGCGCGACAAGCTGAACCGCCTCAACGTGTTCCCCGTGCCGGATGGTGACACGGGCACGAACCTGGCCCTGTCGCTCGCGGCCACGGCTGCGGCCGTGCGCGACGGGGCCGAGCGCGACCTCGGGGTCGTCGCGGGCTCCGTGGCGGAGGCCAGCATTCTCGGCGCCAAGGGCAACAGCGGACTCATCTTTGCCCACTGGTTCCTCGGCATCTCGCGCGCCGTCGCGGAACAGGCGCGCGTGGACGCCCACGGTCTCGCGGCCGCGTTCGCGGAAGCCACCCGAGCCGTGTACGCGGCGATCGACAAGCCGGTAGAAGGAACGGTGCTCACGGTGATGCGGGCCGCGAGCGACGGCGCGGTGGCCGCGGCCCGCCAGGGACGCAACATCCGCGAACTCGTGGACGACGTGATCGTCGCGGCGGAGGACGCGCTCGCGCGGACCCCGGACCTGCTCCCGGCGCTGAAGATCGCGGGTGTGGTCGACGCGGGCGCGCAGGGCTGGGTCAACTTCATGAAGGGTGTGCGCCGCGCACTGCACGGCGAGCCGCCGCCGACGTTCACGGAGGAGGACCTCCACGGGACGATCGCCCACCCGACGGATCTCGACGAGGGCGAGCTCACGGAGCGCTACTGCACCGAGTTGATCTGTCGCGGCGAGGGATTCGAGACCGGAGCGCTCAAGCGCCTCTTCCACGAGGACGGTTCGTACCTGCTGGTGGCCACCACGGGCCACGTGTTCAAGCTGCACATCCACACGGATCACCCGGACCGCGTGTTCGCGAAGGCGCAGCGACTCGGCACGATCGTGGAGCGCAAGGTCGACGACATGCAGCGGCAGCGGGACGAACGATCCCTCGCGCGGCCGGCCGTGACCCCGAAACAGGATCAACCGGCGTGGCCCGCGATCGTGGTGGACTCCACCGCGGACCTGCCCGAACCGTTGCGACGCGAACACGGGATCGAGATGGTACCGCTCCAGATCCTGTTCGGCGATCGCGTGTTCCGCGACCAGGTCGATCTCACGACCGAGCAGTTCTACGCGAAGGTCGCCGCCGGCGAGACCGCGACCACGAGCCAGCCGCCGCCCCGTGCGTTCGTGGAGGCTTTCGACCGGATCCGGGAAGATCGCGACGTGATCGTGCTCACGCTCTCGGCGGTGCTCTCCGGCACGATCAAGTCCGCGACGAGCGCCGTGGGACTCGCGCCGCAGAAGCGGCTCGAGATCGTGGACTCGCGCAGCGCATCGATCGGGATCGGGATGATGGCGGTCGGCGCCGCGCGACTCGCGGAGCGCGGACTTCCCACGGACGAGATCCTCGGCTGGATCGACCGCTGGCGCGCCTCGACGACCATCTCGTTCACGTGCGACACGCTCGAGTACCTGTACCGGGGCGGTCGGGTCACGAAGGCGCAGGCCGTGATCGGGAACTTCCTCGGCCTGCGCCCCATCCTGCACTGGGACGGCGAGCGGATCCACAAGGCCGACCGGGCGCGCGGCGCCCGCGACGCGATCCGCAAGGTCCTCGTCGCCGCGACGAAGGCGCTCCCGGCGGGGGCGCGGGTGCGGCTCGGCCTGATCGACGCGGGGGATCCGACGGCGGCGGAGGAAGCCGCGCGCGAGTTCGTCCGTCGCTACGAAGTGGTGGACACCGTGCGCGGCTCGTTCACCGGCGTGATCGGGGCGCACACGGGCCCGGGCACGTGGGGACTCGTGGTGCAGCGGGTACCCGAGGGAGATCCGCTTCTCGGCTCCGTCTCTTCCTAGACCGCCGCGATCCGCGACGCATTCGCCATCAGCGTGAACGTCAGGTTCTTGGCGGGGAGCACCGGGAACGTCGCGCCGTCCGCGAACCAGAGTCCCGACAGATCGCGGCTCGCTCCACCCGGCGTCGCCGTGAACGGGCGTTCCTCGCGCGTCATCGGAACCGTGCCCGCGTAGTGCACGCTGGCACCCATCGGCCGCACGTGACTCATGCGCGGCGGCACGAAGCAGCCGAGCTCTCGGAGCACGCCGCGGACGCGCGCGGTCACCCGCTTGATGCGCGCGCCCTCCCCCGCCGGCGGCGCGTACCGCACGAGCAAGGGCGACTCGCCGTCGCCCACGGCCGGATCGAGACCGACCCAGCAATCGTCGCGGCGCGTGTCCGGGAAGTTCACGTTCACGAGACCGAGCGCGGCGTGCACGTTCCGGAACACGCGAAGCGCCGTGCGAACGTCGAGCGGCACGCCCTGCACCACGGGATGAACGGACGCCGTCTTCAACGTCGTCACGAGCCCGTGGATCGTCTGCGCCGGGTCGTCCTCGGCCAGCGCGAGCGCGATCTGGTGGTACTGGTACGTGCGCGGGTCGTGACGCTCGCCGATCATGCTCCAGTTCAGGAACGGCATGAGGACCTGGCGGTTGTCCATGAGGCCGGGGAGTCGCGGCTTCTCGCCCGTCGCGCGGAACCAGGTCTCGAGAAAGATCTTCGTGGACGCGAGCGTGCCCGCCGCGAGCGCCACCATCTCGGCCGGGATCGTCTCCTCGCCGCTTCCGTCGAGCCGCGCCGCGACGACACCGGTCACGCGGCGCGCGGAGTCCACGTCCAGCCGCGTGACGCGACGGCCGGGTCGGTACTCGAAGCCGGGCCGCCCTTGCAGCTCACGCAAGGTGACGGACGGCGTCCACAGCGAATCGATCGGACATCCGAGCAGACAGCGCCCGAGCAACCGACAGCCGGACCGCTCGCCGCGATCCTCCGGCAACACCGCGACCCGGGAGCGCCCGATCGCCGCGCCGAGCGCCCGCACGCGATCACGGCGCGAACGGTAGC
>JAGQIB010000417.1 GCA_020431545.1 Gemmatimonadota bacterium | reverse complement strand
CCGTCCGTCCGGCCCGCTGGGAGGACGGCAGCGCTCCCTGGCTGCTCTACGACGAGTTCGGGATCACGACGCTCGGCGTTCCCTGGTGCGTGCGACCGCTCACGCTCCTGGTCCTGCACGAGCAGGGGATGCCGTGGCGACCGGGCGACGTCTCCTACGCCCCGGCCGGGACTGTGCCTGGAGAAGGCGAAATGGTGCTCGACTACCATGAGATACTGTCGCAGCAGCGAGTCCGATGACTATCGCCGCACCGCGACGCGCGCGGAGGGAGAACGGAACACGCTGTCGCTCTCGGGCCTCGCGAGCGGATCCTGCTTCGTCCGGGTCGAGGACTGCGGAGGCGTTTCGAGCGAAGCCGCGCGATCATCGGCGTCGGTCAGTCGATCCGCACGATCCGTCGTACTTCCGTTTCCGAGTCCTGCCGGATCTGCACGAAGTACACGCCCGCCGCGACGTCGTCGCCCCAGCGCACCTGATGAGGTCCGGCGGCGAGGGGCTCGTCCACGAGCGACGCGACGCGTCGGCCCGCGACGTCGAAGACGTCGAGGCGAGTGAGCGACGTCGAGGGCAGCGTGAAGTGAATGGTGGCGGTTCCGCGGGCGGGATTCGGCGTGGCGTGGAGTGAGAAGCGCGACGCGGTTTCGCCGACCGGTGCCCACACGACCGAGCCCGGCGTGAGTCGGAACACGCCGGTATTCGTCGCGACGAAGAGATTTCGCGACTCTGTTTCGTAGGTCAGCGAGCGCACCAGGATGCCGCCGCCCAGACCGCTCGAGACGAATCCCTGCCCCTGGACGTAAACGGAGGTCGAAGTGGCGAGGAACAAACGGTCTCCATCCACGTCCTGGTCCGCCGCGATCACCGTTTCCCCGGAGTAGCCGGGGAGCGCGATCGGATCCCAGGTTCGCCCGGCGTCCGTCGTCCGGTGCGCACCGGCGGTCCGATGCACCGTGACGAGACTCACGTCGGCGCCGGAGTCGCTCGTCGTCGGTCGCGGCAGCAGCGCGATGCCGTGATCGGCCGGCAGCCCCTCGTCGCGGGGACTCCAGGTCACGCCGAAGTCGGTGGAGAGCTGGACGTCTCCCGGGAGATCCGCGTTGATGGCCCAGACCGTTCCGGCCGACTCGACGTAGGCGTCGGCGGCGAGGAAGCCGTCCTGGATGATCCGGAAGATCGGCGGATCGTCGGGATTCTCCGGATCGGTGTCTGCCCGCGTGAGGTGGGAGGGACTGCCGCTGCACCAGAGATACGCGGTGCGTCCGTCGCCGGAGATCGCGAAGGCTCCGGGCAGGACCGTCCAGCCGTGCTCCCAGTCGAACTCCACCGCGCCCCACCGCCAGGTGAGCCCGCCGTCCGTCGAGCGACGCACGAGCGGCTCCGCGGTATCGGTCGAGAAGCCCGCTCCCGTCTCGAAGAGCAGGTCCGGCGCAAGGCGGCTTGCATAGAACTGGCCGAAGTCCATGGTGATTGGAGTCGTATCGGACAGGTCCTCCCAGGACTCTCCTGCGTCGGTGCTCTTCCACAGGCCATCGGAGAACCTGCCGCGGGCCCAGAGCTGGCCATGATTGTCGGCTCGGATTGCACTCAGGGAAACACGGTGGATCCCGTTCATCCATCCGTCCCAGGAATCGCCTCGATCCGTCGAGCGCGCGAGTCCGAGGCGCGATCCGGCTCGGGCGGACAGGAAGATGACGTCGCCCGCGGCCCGGTCGTGCGCCAGCCCAGTCGCCTGGGCACTCAAGGCAGTCGGTATCCAAGGCGGGGACCAGGTCAGCCCCCTGTCGGTGCTGCGCGCGATGCGGAGCGTTCGGTCCCACCAGTGTCCCGCGGAGTACCCGACGGTGACGTGCCCGGCCACCGTCGGATCGCCGGCAATGCGATGTCCGAAGCACCTGATGTAGTTGTCGGGATCAATCACGCAGCCCGGCGGATGACCTCGAGACTCGAACGATGCACCGCCGTCCGCGCTGAACAGCAGGAAACCGTCCGGCGACATGGACCACGCGTCGGGAGGCGAGCCGCCCCCGAAGGCTAGAAGCCCGTTCGAGGACTCTCCGGCGAGATCGGCCGATTCCCAGGTCTCTCCGCCGTCCGAACTGCGGAAGATGCTGGGAGCAGCGCCCACCAGTACGGCGCCCGGCACCTCGGGATTCCAGGCGACCTGCTGCGGCGTGCCGATCGCGGCGTCGAGAAGCGTCCACGTCGCGCCCGCGTCCGGGGACCGGTACACACCAGGCGCAGGAGTCACCACGCACGCGAGTACGACCGAGTCGTCGAACGGATCGAACGCGAGAGAGCGGACCTCTCCGACCGTCGTCCGCTCCCACCCGGCACCCTGATCGGTCGATCGCCAGAGTCCGTCGTTCCCCTGCTCCGCGATGAGTACGACCTCGGGATCGCCCGGCGACACGACGATCACCTCGCCGCGCAGACCGGGCGGAAAACCGGGTTGCGGCCGGAACCAGCTCGCGCCGTGGTCGTCCGAGCGCAGCAGGCCGGCCCACGGCTCGAGCAGGTAGAGGCGATTCGGATTCGCGATCGACTGGGCGAAACCGTCGACCTCTCCGCCTTCCGGGCCCATGGACTCCCAGGCCGACGCACTCCCCGGCACTGCGAGTGCCACGAGGAGAAGCGCGAAACCCACGATGCGCGTCGCCAATTCGCGGGCAATCCGTCCGTCGTTCCGACGTTCGCATCGTTTCATCGGGACGCTCCGTCGCGGGTAGCAGTGCTTGTTGCATCTTAGCGTGGAAGAGCGGGCCGGTACGAGCTCCGAGGTGCCCGGAACGCCGCCCGACTGGCGCCGAGCGGCCTGCCGATCCGGCGTAGGCGCACCCCGGGGCCGGTGCTATCCTCGCCCGATGTGCCCCGATCCCGTCGACCGATCGCCGCGCCCGCGGACGCTCTCGAAGCGATGAGCCCGCGCGACGACACGCCGACCTCCGCCGGCGGCCCGTCCCACCCGGACTCCACCTTGCGCCAGGAGCCGTCTCCCGGGGCCGGGCGCCTCCTCGGTCCCTACCGACTCCTCCAGAAGATCGGGGAGGGCGGCATGGGTGAGGTCTGGCTCGCGGAGCAGCGGGAACCGATCCAGCGGAACGTCGCGCTCAAGATCATCAAGCCCGGGATGGACTCACGCGAGATCATCGGCCGGTTCGAGGCGGAGCGGCAGGCGCTCGCGCTCATGAATCACCCGTGCATCGCGAAGGTCTTCGACGCCGGGACGACCGAGAACGGCCGTCCGTACTTCGCCATGGAGTACGTGCCGGGCCTGCCGCTGCACGAGTACTGCGATCGCCATCAGCTCGACACGCGCAAGCGACTGGAACTGTTCATCCGCGTGTGCCAGGGCGTGCAGCACGCGCACCAGAAGGCGGTGATCCACCGCGACCTCAAGCCCACGAACGTGCTGGTCACCGAGGTCGACGGGGTGCCCACCGCGAAGATCATCGACTTCGGCGTGGCGAAGGCCACGGCCCACAAGCTCACGGACCAGACGATGTTCACGGAGGTCGGCGCGTTCATCGGGACGCCGGAGTACATGAGCCCCGAGCAGGCGGATCTCGGCACCGAGGACATCGACACCCGGGCGGACATCTACTCGCTGGGCGTGATGCTGTACGAGCTGCTGGCGGGAGCGCTGCCGTTCGACATCCGCTCGATGCGTCGCGCCGGGTTCGACGCGATGCGCAAGGTGATCCGCGAGCAGGAGCCGCTCACACCGAGCAAGAAGCTGGAGACGCTCGGGGAGAAGGCCACGGAGATCGCGGCACGCCGCGCGACCGAGTTCCATCGCCTGCGCCGCTCGCTGCAGGGCGACCTGGACTGGATCGTGCTGAAGGCGATGGAGAAGGAGCGGAACCGGAGGTACGAGACGGCGAACGGGCTGGCGCTCGACATCGGTCGCTTCCTCGCGGACGAGCCCGTGCAGGCGCGCCCCCCGACGGCCGGGTATCGACTCCGGAAGCTCGTGCGCCGGAATCGCGGCGCGTTCCGGGCGCTCGTCGCCGTGTTCGCGGTACTGGTGCTCGGCATCGCGGCGACGTCCTGGGGGCTTCTCCGCGCGAAGCGGGCGGAGCGAATGGCCGCGTACGAGGCGAAGGAAGCGCATCGGCAGGCCGAGATCGCGCAGGCGGTGAACGACTTCCTCAACCAGGATCTGCTTTCCACCGTGGCGCCGTCCGTGGAGGAGGGACGCGGAATCGACGTGCGCATGCGCGAGGTCCTCGACGTGGCGGCGGCACGTCTCGACGAGTCGTCCGCGCCGGGTGGGCGCTTCGCGGACAAGCCCCTGGTGGAGGCGGCGATCCGGCAGACGCTCGGCGCCACCTATCTCGCATCCGGGGAGTACGAGGCTGCGTTGCCGCAGCTCCAGCGCGAGGTCGAGCTGCGGATGGAGCATCAGGGGGAGGACGACATCCAGACCGCGTGGGCGCTGCACGACGAGGCGGTGGCGCTGTTCCGTCTGGGGCGTCTGGAAGAGGCGGAACGCGGCTTGCAGCGCGTGCTTCGCAACGAGGCGCACGCGTCGCCGGCCGAGGCGCAGGATGTGGCCGACTGGAAGTCCACGCTCGGGATGATCTACGAGGACGCGGGACGCTTCGAAGAAGCGGAGACCCTCCTCCTCGACGTGCTGGCGAGCCAGAAGCGCGATCTCGGCCCCGACCATCCGAACACGACGCGCACGATGACGACTCTCGCGAACATCTACCAGCGGACCGGTCGCTACGCGGAGTCCGAAGCGCTCGCGAAGCAGGTGCTCGAGGTCTGTCTCCGCACGGACGGAGAGGAAGCCCCGGAGACCCTGCGCATCCTCAGCAACCTCGCGAACGTGATCGCGAACCAGGGTCGTCTTCGCGAGGCCCAGGAGTACATGATCCGCGCGCTCGAGGCCAAGAAGCGGATTCTCGGCCCCGAGAATCCGAGCACGCTGAACTCCATGAACAACGTCGCGGAAGTCTCCGCCATGCTCGACGAGTGGGACCAGGCGGAGGCGTTGCACCGCGAGACCTGGCAGCTGCGCGTCAAGGTGCTCGGGGCCGACCACCCGCGAACCCTCGGGTCCCGGGTGCTGCTCGCGAACGCCATGGCGCGCAACGGGAAGGCGGCGGAGGCCGCCCCGATCATGGTGGACACGCTGGCCCGGATCCGGAAGGTCCGCGGCCCGGATCATCCGGACACGGACGCCGCCCGCCACGTCTACGCGGTGGTGCTCCTGGCCGAGGGGCGCCCGGCGCGGGCCGAGAAGGAGCTCCGGTCGCTCCTGGCCGACCTCGCCGGCACCTCGCGCGAGGCCGAGCTGCGCGAGTTCGCCCAGCTCGAGCTCGCGGTCGCCCTGATGGCGCGGAACGAGAAGACGGAATCGCTCGCGTTGCTGCGCGAAGCGTTGCCGGGGCTGCCGCCGGCCGATGCCGAGACCCGGGAGGCGTTGAGCACGGCGATCGGCGCCCTGGAGCGGTGGCAGGGCGAGGCGCCCGGCGCCGGATACGACGCCGAGATCACGCGGCTGCAGGAATTCCTGGCCTCGGGGAACGAGTAGGCGCGCATGATCGTGCCGTACGAAGGGAGCCGAGTGGGCACACGGCGGTACGACGGCGCAATCCGGCCGCCCCGCGCCGTCGCTTGCGCTCTTCTGCTAACTCTCCTGGGGAGCGTGTCGGCTCCCGGATGGGCCGCGGAGTCCAACGACGGCTCGGCGCCCTTCGTCGGTCCGCTTCCGCTCGTCCTGAGCGCCGCGGCGGACCGCGAACCCGCGCCGAATGCGATCAGTGCTTTCGTTCGTCGCATCTTCGAAGACTCCCGGGGGAATCTGTGGCTCGGTACGAATGGCGACGGCGTAGCGCGCTACGACGGAACGGAGCTGACGTACCACTCGGTCGACGAAGGCTTCGGCGGCGAAGCGGTCCGGGGAATCGTCGAGGATCGCGAGGGTGCGGTCTGGTTCGCGACGTCGGGGGGCGTGTCGCGCTTCGACGGGACGTCGTTCGCGACCTTCACGACCGCCGACGGTCTGCGTCACGATGACGTCTGGAGCATCCTGCTCACACGCGAAGGAACGCTCTGGGCCGGCACCCTCGGGGGAGCGACGACTTCATCGCGGTCACGAGAGACGGTCCGTGGTAGCGGAGATCTCCAGCCCCACCATCCGCGCGCTCTCCCGGTACAGCCGCTCCGCCAGCTCGTCGTCGTACACGAGCGGATTCGGGGAGCGCATCGGCCAGCCGCCCGGCCGATCGCTGCGATTCGCGTAGAGAACGCTGTTCTGGCTGTAGTACTCGCCGCTGTGATTCGGCGCGTCGTCATCCAGAAGGCAGTGGAGCTGGGTCTGCGCGCCATCTTCCGCCGAGATCAATCCGAGCGGGCGGCTGAAGGGCCGCAACGCGATGTTCTGCACCCACCGCAGAGCGGGATGCTGCACGAGGTTCGACCGGATCCATCCCGGGTGAGTGGAGAACACGCTCACCCCGGTGCCGGCGAGGCGTCGCGCGAGGTGTCGCGCGTAGATCACGATCGCCAGCTTGGACTGGCTGTACGCGGCCATCCCGTCGTAGGGGCGCCTCTCGAAGTGGGGGTCGTCCAGGTCGAGTCGCGCCTCCCGCCGCATGCCGGCGTGGGCCACGCTGGATACGCACACGACGCGACTCGGTGCGCCCGCCTTCAAGGCGGGGATCAGCCTCTCCGTGAGCAGGAAGTGGCCGAGATGATTCACGCCGAACTGGGTCTCGAAGCCGTCCTCGGTCCGACCCGCCGGCGTGTTCATCACACCGGCGTTGTTCACGAGCCCGTCGAGCCGGTCGTGCTTCTCGAGGAACGCATCGACGAACCGATGGACCGAGGCCAGTCGCCCGAGGTCGAGTTCGCCCACCTCGACGGTTCCGCCGGCGCTCGCGAGCGCGCGAGTGGCTTCCTCACCCGCGGCCACGCGCCGGCACGCCGCCACCACGTGGGCACCCTGACGCACGAGCTGTTCCGTCGTCGTGAGTCCGCTGCCGGAGTTCGCGCCCGTCACGATGTAGGTACGGCCACGTAGGTCGCGGTGGAAGAGAGCGGGGTCGCATCGCAGCGTTGCCGGCATGGATCACTCTCCTTGTGGACCAACTGCCGCCGACGCTCCGGGCTCAGTCGCCGGCACTCTCGAACAGCTCGATCACGTTGCCGGAGGGATCGAGGCACAGCACCTGCCGACCGCCCGGGCCCGACACGACGTCGTTGCGGAACTTGACTCCCGCGGCGCGCAGTCGCGTCATCAGGGCGGGGAGGTCCGAGCGGATCCATGATAGTTCACGGGCCCGTTCGGGTACATCGGGTCCGGGCGCGGGTGGTGAATCGCGAGTCTCCCCCCACGCGGAGGCGGCCTCGGAAGCGCAATCGATTTCGGGTTGAGTTCGGCGGGTATGTTCCGCCTAGACTCCGGAAGTCGTCAATTGATGGCACGTGGCCGGTCTCTCGAGTTTCGGTCGCGAGCGAGGATCGAAAGGAGGCTCGAACGCCCATGCGAACCGGAACCCTGTCGATCGTGCTGTCTGCGCTGGGGGCGTCGGTCCTCGGTGCTCCCGTCACCGCAGAATCGTGGAGTGAAGGCTCCGACTTTCGTCGGCCCTTGCTCGCGGAGCCGGGGCCGTTCCTCGCCTCGGGAGGGAACCAGCTCCTGCACACCTCGGGGCAGTGCTGGGAGACCGGGGGCTTTCCTCCTTCCGATCCCGGGGACGAGCTCACCATCGTGGGAGTCCTCAACGACGTCGAGTCGCCGCTCGGATGGGATCCCGCGAATCACTCCTACACGGTGTGGATTCGCGGCCTGACCAGCGAGCAGGAGTGGCTCTTGGGGAGCGTTCGCGTGGTGGAGTACTCCGGGGGCCGCATCACCTTCTATGAGGACTCGCTGCCCTCGAACCACTCCTACGGAATCGACCCGCCGAATGCCACGGCCCCGTCCACCTTCGCGGACGGCACGGCGTATCTCGATGGATTCTTCTTCGGCGGTGGATCGCTGACCTTCAACGACGCCACGGAGTACGGGTCGATCGTCCTGGAGGTGATCTTCACCGGGGGGGCGGCGCTCCCGGTGCTGCCCTATCCCTGCTGGACCTTCAGCGCGAACATCGCCGCCGTCGCACCCGAGGGGTACGACTTCCAGATGAACGGCGACATCTACTACGGGAACGACTGCGTGGCGTCGGTCGACCCGAGCTCGTGGGGGAGGGTCAAGGGGCTCTACCGCTGAGGTTCGTCGGCCCGGCAGAGGCCGACTGCCCGCTCCGCATGTCCCGTCCGAAGCCCGGGGTTGACGATACCTAGATCTACGATGTATTGTACCTCTAGGTAGTCGGACCGGAGGGCCGCCGTGGACATCGCCAAGGACCTCGTCGCCGCCTCGGCGACCCCGCTCGTGCTCGCGATCCTCGGCGAGGGCGAGAGCTACGGCTACGCGATCATCAAGCGCGTGGGGGAGCTCTCGCGTGGCGAGCTGCAGTGGACGGACGGGATGCTCTATCCGCTGCTTCATCGGCTCGAGCGCAAGGGATACGTGAAGGCCGTGTGGGGGCAGTCCGAGACCGGCCGCCGAAGGAAGTACTACCGCCTCACGAAGGCCGGGACAGAGCACCTCGCGGCCCAACGTCATCAGTGGGAGGTCGTGGATTCGGCGCTGCGTGGCCTCTGGTTCACCGGCGCGGAACCGCGGCTGCGGCCCGCCTGACGTCGATCGCGACGACACGGAGAGATCGGATTGGACGAACGGGAAGGTCTGGAACAGCGCATCGCGGAGTGGCGGAGCTACGTCCGCCGCCGGCAGGCGGTCCACGCCGTGGACGTGGAGGAACTCGAGGATCACCTGCGCAGTCAGGTCGAGTCGCTCGGCGCCGCCGGACTGAATGCGGACGAAGCATTCCTCGTGGCGGTGAAGCGGCTCGGGGATCTGGATTCCCTGTCCCGCGAGTTCGCGCGCGAGTACTCGGAGCGTCTCTGGAAGCAGCTCGTGGTGGGGCCCGCGACCGTCGACGCCGCGCCCGCCCAGTCTCACGACGCGGTGCGGGCGGTGCTGCTCGCGATCGGGGCGGCGATCGCGATTCGGCTGCCGGAAGCGTTCGGCTGGCGACTCGGCGGCCCCGCTCCCGCGGAATCGTTCTACCTGCACAACGCCGCGCTGCTCGTTCTGCCGTGGCTCGCGGTCTACTTCTCGAGGAAGCGCGGCCTGCGGCCCTCCGACTGGCTCGGCTGGTCGCTTCCGATCGTCGTGGCGGCCGTGGTCATGAACGTCACGCCGTTCCGGCCGGCCGGAAGCACCGAGGTCCTGGCGGTACTGCACCTGCCGATCGTGCTGTGGCTCACGACCGGGATCGCGTATGCGTCCGGGCGGTGGAGGGACCACGCGCAGCGGATGAACTACGTACGCTTCACGGGCGAGTGGTTCATCTACTACGCGCTGATCGCGGCCGGCGGCGGCGTCCTCATGGGCTTCACCATGTTCCTGTTCCAGGCGATCGGTCTGAACGCGGAGCAAGCGGTGGCGACGTGGGTGCTCCCCGCGGGCGCGGCGGGAGCCGTGCTCATCGCGGCGTGGCTCGTGGAGTCCAAGCAGAGCGTGGTGGAGAACATGGCGCCGGTGCTCACGCTGCTCTTCACTCCGCTCTTCGCGATCCTGCTCCTGTTCTTCGTGGGCACCATGCTCTGGACCGGCAACGCCCTCGACGTGGGCCGCGAGCTGCTGATCGGGTTCGATCTGCTGCTCGTGCTCGTCCTCGCGCTGCTGCTCTACGCGATCTCGGCCCGGGATCCGCAGGCGCCGCCGCGCTGGTTCGATCGTCTGCAGCTCGCGCTCGTGGTGTGCGCGCTCCTCGTCGACGTCATGGCGCTGTGGGCGATCGCCGCGCGGATCCTGGAGTTCGGGTTCAGCCCGAACAAGGTCGCGGCGCTCGGGGAGAACCTGATCCTGCTCGTGAACCTCGGCGTGTCGGCCGTGCTGTACGTACGCTTCCTCGGAGGAAAGGCGACCTTCACCGAGCTCGAGCGCTGGCAGACGTCCTACGTTCCCGTCTACCTGATCTGGGCCTGGATCGTGGTGGCGATCTTCCCGGTCGTGTTCGGGTTCCGATAGAACAACCCAGGCACACACGGCGAACGATCACCCGCGGGTGCGGATTCCGCGTTCCGTTCGCCCGGCTCTCGCCGCACGACTCACGGCCGCAAGGTGCGTTGCAGAGCCTCCGCGACCCGTCGATGTCCGTGGACCTCGTAGCCGATCACGCTGACCGCGGGCGCCATCATCACCACGAGCAGGCAGACGGCCATCGAGACGCCGGCCGCGGCGAGGATCGGGCCGGCCGCCACGACGATCGCCGTGAGCACGAGCAGCAGCGCATGGAACGCGTCCACGTGCTCGAACAGCCCCGCGTAGAGCGCATAGATCCCGGCGAGATAGACCGCGACCGGAATCGCGAGCGCGAGCACGGTGGTGACCG
>JAGQIB010000416.1:593-3106 GCA_020431545.1 Gemmatimonadota bacterium | reverse complement strand
TCCTCCCAGCGGGCCGGACGGACGGCGACGCGTCCGGTGAGCTCCGGCAGGCGCTCCGCGATGGCTTCCCGGGCGATCGCGAGCTCGCGAACCTGGGGAAGGACGATCGTGTCGAGCACGGTGCGGCGCGCGGTCACTCCTCCCCAACCGGCAGCGGCGACCAGCACGACCGTCCAGACTCCGCGGGTGAGAGCGGTCCGTCGCATCAGCGAACGAGCCGCCGAGAGCGTGAGCAACGCGAGGACGGGAGCCAGCACGATCATCGTTCGGTAGGCGGCCCAGGACTCGGCCGTCAGGAGATTCGGCAGGTAGCTCAGACCGACGACTGTCCCGGTTGCCGCCAGCCCCAGCGCCCGAGGTCGCCACCCGCCAGAAGGCCGGAGGAGCGTTCCCAGGAGAAGAACGACCGCCGCCGCGATCGGGAGAACGGCCGGACCTTGCAACGAGTGGAAGTCGAAACTGTGGACGATCGGCTCACGCAGGAACCACTCGAGCTTCCCCGGGACGTCGTGGACGAACCCGGATCGCTCGCCGCGAGCGAGTGCGGCCGCCGGGTACATTGCCCCGCCCGCGCGGAACGCAAGGAAGCCGAATCCGAGTCCGGCAGCAAGCGTGAAGCCGACGCGGCGAAGTGCGGGGAACGGGACCTCCACCGCCGCGCCGAGTCGGCACGCCAAGGGAAACAGCAACATCATCGCGGCCGGTTGATAGATCAGGATCGCGAGCGCCTGCAGAACGATCGCGAGAAGGAGCACGACCGGCAACTTGCGATTCGGGCGAGCCACGAGAGCGAGCCGCCCCGCAGAGAGGGAGAGAACCGCGGCCAGCACGTGCGTGGTGGTGGACGCCCAGGCCACCGAGATCTGCAACGACGGCAGCGTGGCGAGAAACACGGCCGCAGCACCCGCTTCGATCCGCCCCCAGGCTACCGACCGAAGCTCCCGAAAGAACGCGACCCCCAGGATCGCCAGACAGATCACGCCGAACGCGCGAATCCGCGCCAGCCCCGCGATGTCTCCGGCCCACCCATAGAGCAGGAGCATCAACCCCGCGTCTCCCGGTCGTCCCAGCACGATCACGTGCCGGATCTCGTCGGCGCGGTCCGCGTAGTCCGCCGGCGCCACCGCGAGGCTCAGCAGCTGGCTGTAGGCGTCGGAGAAGCCGTACTCGCGAAGACAGACGGGCGCGAAGATCCCGGCAATCGCGGCGACCACGACAACGGAAACTCCGAGGGATGGGATCCGTTCCTTCCAGGACGTCGGCAAGACCTCTTCCTCGGCGACAGCACAGGATCGATCACGACGATGCTCGCAAGGCCACTTCGGGCCGGTCGGGATGCGTTCAGCCGCGGGGCGGCATCGCGTCTCGCGGGATGATCATCGGGCTCCGTCGTGCGGAGTCAAGCCGTTGATGTCGAAGCCCAGCCCTCGCAACAGCGTGGGAGACGGATCGAGGATCGCAAAATACCGATCCGCAATCGTGATGAGCGGAAGGTCGGCCGCGCCGGCCCGCGGCAGGACGTGACGCATCGCCGCTGCCTCGGCCACGTCTCCCACCAGCGCGACGGGCCTTCCGCCGAGGAGCGCCGCGTCCACGGCCTTGGGATACGCCGGATAGCGATCCCGCGGGTCGCGCCAGCGGCAGAGGATCCGCTCGCCGCTCTGGAACGTGAGGATCCACTGCAGAGTCGGATCGAGGGTGTAGACGTATCGAACCCCGCGTCGCGTCAGCTCGTCGATCAGCGCCCGGATGGCGGCCTCCTCCGCGACGGGACGTTCGCGCGGCGCAGACGCGAGCGAGACCGTTCCGAACTCCGGCGCCGCCCCGGCCCCGGCGAGGACTACGAGCGCGACGACCAGCGACGCCAGCCGACGAGCGTCCCCGCCCCGTCGCCAGAAGTCCGCGATCACGATCGCCTGCGACGTGACCACGAATCCGGCGAGCGGCAACAGGTAGCGAGGCATGAAGCCCGCGCCGGTCGACACGGTGGCGAGCGCGAGGCTCGTCGCGACGGCCGCCGCGCACGCCGCCAGTACGGGTCGGTGGCGGCCGCGAACGACGAACGGTGCCCCGATCGCCGCCAGCAGGAGCCCGCACCAGAGCCCGGCGGCGATCTTCGTGAAGAGGGGCGGTGGGATGACCGCGTCGTAGTAGTAGAAACCCGTGAAGTGGATCCACACGCGACGGGGCAGGTCGAGAATGCCATGCATGAGATCGAATGCCGACGGAACCGGAGGCGACCAGTAGTCGGCGCCGGCTCCGATTGCGCGGATCAGGAGCCCGGCGACCACGGTCGCGGCACCGACGAACGCGAAGTCCACGAGACGACGACGGGAGTACCCGAGGAGAATCAGGAACGGCACCAGCGGCGGGATCCAGAGCGGCTGCCCGAAGAAGACCAGAGCGAGCGCCACACCGAGGACGACGAGTCGCACGCGCTCCGGTCCCGACCGCCCCGACACGACGGAGATCAGCCACACGGCCGCGTGCGCGAGCAGGAACGCCAGGTGGTA
>JAGQIB010000416.1:0-419 GCA_020431545.1 Gemmatimonadota bacterium | reverse complement strand
GACGTTCCGAACCCCGCGAAGAACGCGGCGATCAGGGCCGCCTCCGGCGCGGCGATCCCGTAGCGCTGTCCCCAGAAGAAGAGGGAGAACTCTCCGCCGTTTCGAAGATGCTCGGCCATGAGGCCCACGACCGCGTCGTCCCCGTCGAGCGCGAGGTAGGGACCCAGGAACTGCGGCAGCCGCGTGAGAACCGCGAGCACCGCCAGGGCGAGGGCGACGAGGACCAGCAAGCGTGGGCGCGAGCGAAAGACGGCCAACTCGAGGAATCTCATGACCCGGAACGCCTCTCGGCAGAAAGCCCGCAGGCCGGCCCCACGCACGGCCAGAGGAACTGTACTTCAGTCCGAGGAGGCCGTGGATACATCGCAAAGGAACGGTCTTGCGGTAGACACGCTTGCCCCCGCGGGAGATCGCCGTCC
>JAGQIB010000415.1 GCA_020431545.1 Gemmatimonadota bacterium | reverse complement strand
CGCGGTTGCTGCGCGCCGGACACGTCGCGGTGGACGGGAAACCGGCGAAGCCGGCGGCGGAAGCCCGCGTGGGGCAACGCCTGCGGGTCGAGGAGGTCCGCCGTGTGCGCGAGTACGAGGTGCTCGCGATCCCGGCCGGTAACGTCGCGCGGAAGGACGCGGGGGAGTACGCTCGCCTCGTGTCGGAACAGGCAAGGGAAACGACATGACGGATCGAAGACTGCGCATCGCCGTGACGGCCGGGGATCCCGCCGGCATCGGCCCGGAGATCGTCGCGAAGGCGCTACGGGAGCGACGTCTCCAGCGGCTCGGCGACGTCGTGGTGTTCGCGGAGGGGCGGACGTTCGACGCGGCCTGTGCGGCGGCCGGAGTTCCTGCGCTGCCCCGCGTGGACTCCGCGGCCGCCGCTCCGAGCGCGGGCGGACCGGCCGTGCTCGTGCCGGTCGACGCCGCGACCGTGCCCGCCGACTTCGAGCTCGGCCGACCCTCCGCGTGGACCGGCCGGGTGGCCGCGACCTGCGTGGAACACGCGGCCCGCGCGGCGCTCGCCCGCGAGGTCGACGCCGTCGTCACCGCTCCGCTCGCGAAGGTCGCGCTCCAGGCGGCCGGAGTGGAGTTCCCGGGCCACACGGAGATGCTCGCTTCGCTCGCGGGCGTGGACTCCGTGGCGATGATGTTCGTCGCGAAGGAGCTGAGGCTCACACTCGCCACGATCCACGTCGCGCTCGCGGACGTTCCGCGCCTGCTCACGGCTGATTCGCTGCTCGAGAAGATGCGTCTCACGCGCGACGCGCTGCTGCACCACGCCGGGATCCCGTCGCCGCGCCTCGCGGTGCTCGGCCTCAATCCCCACGCCGGCGAGTCCGGCATGTTCGGGAGCGAGGAAGTCGCCGTCGTCGGTCCCGCGATCCAGCGGGCGCGGGAGCGCGGCTGGCGGGTCGAAGGGCCGTTTCCGGCCGACGCGTTTTTCGCGCGGCAGCGCCGCGACTTCGACGGCGTCCTCGCGATGTACCACGATCAGGGCCTCATCCCCGTGAAGCTGCTCGGCGGGGGGCAGGCCGTGAACGTCACCCTGGGGCTGCCGTTCGTGCGGACGAGCCCGGACCACGGCACCGCGTTCGACATCGCGGGCCGGAACGTCGCGTCGGCCGAGAGCCTGGTGGCGGCGGCGGCGCTCGCTGCGGAGTGGTCCGGGGGCGCTTGACCTGGGCCGCGCGGACGCCTACCGTCTGCGCGTCGGGGTGCTCGCGGGCCGCACGGCCCCGGGATCCGCCCCGAGGGCTGGGAAGAAGACGACGGGACAATCCTCCGCCGGAGATCGTGGGCCGCAGGAACGGCCGGCCGCGATCGTCCCGAACGACCGTTCGGGGCTCAATCCGTGACCGATTCTTGCCGAATCCCGGAACGACATGATTTCGCTGAGCAACGTGGGCAAGGAATTCCGGCGGGGCCGCTGGGGCGTGAGGGACGTGTCCTTCGCGATCCGGAAGGGGGAGTTCGTCCTCCTCACGGGGTCGTCGGGGGCCGGCAAGACCACCCTGATGAAGTTGCTGTCGTTCGAGGAGAAGCCCTCGGAAGGGGAACTCATCCTCGAGGGACGGACGAACGGCAAGCTGAAGAAGCGCGAGCTGCCGCTCCTCCGTCGTCGCATCGGAATGGTCTTCCAGGACTTCCGCCTGCTGCCGGATCGTTCGGTGTACGAGAACGTCGCGTTCGTGCTGAAGGCCACCGGGTCCACGAAGGGCATCGACCGGCGCGTGCTGCGCGCGCTCGCGGCGGTGGGCCTCTCCGGTCGCGGCGATTCGCTGCCGGGCGAGCTCTCGGGTGGTGAGCAGCAACGGGTCGGCATCGCGCGCGCCATCGTGAACGATCCGTTCGTCGTGCTCGCGGACGAACCCACCGGCAACCTCGACGACCGGAACAAGCGCGAGATCTTCCAGCTGCTCAAGAAGATCGCGGCCGGCGGCACCGCGGTGCTCGTGGCCACGCACGATCTCTCCGTCGCCCGCGAGTTCCGGGCGCGCATGCTCGTGCTCGACCAGGGCCGACTCGTGCGCGACGAGCCGCCCACGATCGAGACGGCCGCGCCGCGTCCCGCGTCGCCCGTGCCGCTCGTGGCGCGTCCCACCGGGGTGCGGCCGTGAGCACGTTCCTGTTCACGCTCCGCGAGGGCTTCCTGAACATCCGCCGTGCGCCGCTCCTGTCCATGACGTCGGTGGCGGTGATGGGCCTGTCGCTGTTCGTGCTCGGGATCTTCCTGCTCATCACCGTGAATCTGCGGGCCGCGATCTCGGCCGTGCAGAAGCAGGTCGAGGTCGTGGTGTTCGTGAACGAGGCCATCCGTGATTCCGAGCTGAAGGCTCTGGATTCGTTCCTGCGCGAGCATCCGGCCGTCGCCGACGTCCGGTTCCTCACGCGCGACGAGGCACTCGCGAAGTTCCGGGAGGAGCTGAACGAACGCGAGTACCTGCTCGAGGCGCTCGAGGCGAACCCGCTGCCGGACACGTTCGAGGTTCAGCTGTTCGACGACTGGAAGACCACGGAGCGCATCACCGAGGTCGCCGGGGCGATCCAGGGAATGGCCGGCGTGGACGAGGTGAAGTACGGCGAGGAATGGGTCGGGCGCTTGAACCGCGTGATCGTCGCGGTCGTGCTCGCGGACCTGTTCCTTGGAATCGTCGTCGCGCTGAGCTCGCTGCTCGTCGTCTCGAACACCGTCAAGCTGACTCTCATCGCGCGCCGCGAGATGATCGACCTCATGAAGATGGTCGGCGCGACCGTGGGCGTGATCCGACGTCCGTTCGTGCTCGAGGGCGTGATCAAGGGCGTTCTCGCGGCCGCGCTCGCCGCCGCCTTGCTCGTCGCGCTCACCGGCTTCCTGCAGGGACGGGTGCCCGAGGTCGTGTCGCTGTCGCTGACGTCGATTCTCGCGTTCGTCGCGTTCGGCGCGTTCCTCGGCGGCCTCGGGAGCGTCGCGTCGATGCAGGGCTTCCTCCGGAAATGGTAGCCCCGGCCCGTCCTCGCCGGATCGCGGTTTCCGTCCTCGCGTTCGTCGCGCTCTCCGCGCTCGCCGGTCGGGTGGACGCGCAGGCGGAGGGCGAGGGCCACGAGGTGCTCGGTGGCCCGGACGCGATCACCGCACCCTTCGATCGCGACATCGAACGCGAGTCCGCCGAGCTCGAACGCGTTCGCCGGGAGCTCGATCAGGCGCGGCAGGATCGCAAGACGATCGCCGTCCGCGAGAACAAGATCCTCGGACAGCTCAACTCGATCGATTCGGATCTCGCGCTCAAGGAGCGGTTGATTTCCGGCCTCGCCCGCAAGGAGGATCGCCTCGCCGCGGATCTCGAACGCACGCGCGCGCGCCTCGCCCAGGAGGAAGCGAAGCTCGCCGAGCGCCGCGACGTTCTGCGCCGGCGCCTCCGCAACATCTACAAGTACGGGGAGAAACCGGGGCTGCAGGTTCTGCTCGGAGCGTCTTCGGCCGTCGATCTGATCCGTCGGTTCGACTGGCTGCTGCTCGTCGCCGCGCAGGACCGACGGCTCGTGGAGGACGTGCGCGAGTCCGTGCTCAAGGTACACGAGGTGGAGCAGGAGGCCGCGCGCAAGCAGGCGGAGGTGCGCGCGATCCGTCAGGAATCGGAAGGCGAGCGGGCCGAGCTCGCCGAGAAGCGCGAGGAACGCGCGGGGCTGCTCGATTCCGTGCGCAAGGAGAAGAAGAGCCGCGAGCAGGTGATCGCGGAGCTCGAGCAGGCGGAGAAGCAGGTCCAGCAGCTGATCACGGAACTCGAGGAGAAGGCGAAGCTCGCACTCGAGGGCGGCCTGCCTCCGGAGGGCACCGGCTTCGAGGAACGGCGCGGCAAGCTGCCGTGGCCGGTGGCCGGGAAGGTCGAGCGCTGGTTCGGGGTGCAGAAGGACAAGCGCTTCGGCACGTCGACGTTCAACGGCGGCGTGGACATCAAGGCCGAGCGCGAGTCGGACGTCGTCGCGGTTCACCGCGGCCGCGCCGACTACGTCAACTGGCTCCCCGGGTACGGCCAGTGCATCATCATCAATCACGGCGCCGGCTACTACACCCTCTACGCGCACACCTCCAAGGTGTTCGTGAGCGCCGGCGACGTGGTCCAGACCGGCCAGGTCATCGCCTCCGTCGGGGACACCGGCTCGATGCTGGGGAACGTGCTGCACTTCGAGATCCGGAAGGATGCGGAACCGATCAACCCGGCCCCCTGGATGGTCTCGTCGCCCCTCCGCTAGCGGTCGTCGAGGGTCCCGCACCCGGCGCGCCCGGGCGTCCGGGCGCCCGTCGTGCCCCCTCCACTTGACCGCGGTGCGTGGGCCGGGGAACATACCCTCCCCCGTTCTCCCAGGACGCGTCGCGGAGGGCCCATTGTCCCGGAAGTTCACGATCACCACGGCCATCGACTACGTGAACGCGAAGCCGCACCTCGGCCACGCGTACGAGAAGATCACGGCGGACGCGATCGCTCGCGCCCACCGCGCGCTCGGCCGCGACGTGTTCTTCCTGATCGGAAACGACGAGCACGGGACGAAGATCGAGAAGAGCGCCGCCGCCGCCGGCGTATCTCCGCAGGAGTGGGTGGACCGGATGGCGGAGGTCTACCAGTCCACCTACGAGAAGCTGCTCATCTCGTGGGACGGCTTCATCCGCACCACGGAGGAGCGGCACCACTCCGGAGTTCGCGAGATCCTCGCCCGCGTGCGCGCGAACGGCTGGATCCGCCGGGACAAGTACACCGGCTGGTACTGCGAGGGCTGTGAGGCGTTCTACACCGAGAAGGACCTGGTGGACGGGAAGTGTCCGAACCACGACACCGAGCCGCGCTGGGTCGAGGAAGAGAACTGGTTCTTCCGTCTGTCGGATTTCCGCGATCGCCTGCTCGCGCACATCCGCGAGAACCCGGGCTTCATCCGGCCGGAGTCGCGACGGAACGAGGTCGTGGCATTCCTCGAGGGTGGTCTCGAGGACCTCTCGATCTCGCGCGCCGGCGTGAAGTGGGGGATCCCGTTCCCGGAAGACCCGAACGCCGTGGTGTACGTGTGGTTCGATGCGCTCACGAACTACATCTCCGGGGTGGGCTTCGGCACGGACCCGGCCGAGTTCGCGCGCCGGTGGCCGGCGAGCGTGCACGTCGTGGGGAAGGACATCACGCGGTTCCACTGCGTGATCTGGCCCGCGATGCTGATGGCGGCGGACATCGAGCTGCCGGAGTGCGTGTTCGGGCACGGATTCATCTACCAGTCCGGCACGAAGATGTCGAAGTCGCTCGGCAACATCGTGAACCCGCTGGACGTGGTGGACGTGACCGGCGCCGACGCGCTGCGTTACTTCCTGATCCGCGAGCTCACGTACGGCAAGGACGGGGACTTCTCCTGGGATGCGTTCATCGCGCGCTACAACGCGGAGCTCGCGAACGACCTCGGCAACCTCGTCAAGCGCACGACCGACATGACCGCGCGCTTCCTGGGCGGGGAGATCTCGGCCGGCGCGGACACCGGAAAGGACCGCACCGGACTGCGCGCGGACGCGGAGCGCGTGACGGCGACGGTGATCCGGGCCTGGGAGGACTTCGATCTCTCGGGCGCGCTGGAGTCCACGTGGTCGCTCGTGCGCCGTGCGAACCAGGTGATCCAGGAGAAGGCGCCGTGGGAGCTCGCGAAGGACGACCTGCGTCGCGCGGAGCTCACCGGCGTGCTCGACGAGCTGCTGGAGGCGATCCGCATCGTGGCGGAGCTCGCCGCGCCCGCCATCCCGGGCAAGACGGACGAGATCCGGGCGCGCCTCGGGTTGGCGGGCGGAGCTTCCGCGCCGTGGACCGAGTCGACGGTCTGGCGCCACCGGCCGGGCTGGCGGGTCGCGCCCGGCGATCCGGTCTTCCCGCGCATCGATCGCAAGAAGGAGCCCGAGAAGTCGGAGCCCGCGACGGAGGCGGTGTCCAAGCGGGCGCAGAAGAAGGCGAAGCGCGCGGCGCCGGCGGCCACCGGACCTGCCGCGTCGATCGGTATCGAGCAGTTCCGTGACGTGGAGCTGCGAGTCGCGACCGTGCTCGAGGCCGTTCCCGTGGAGGGGGCGGATCGCCTGCTCCAGCTCACTCTCGATCTCGGCGACGAGAAGCGCCAGGTCGTGTCGGGCATCGCCCGGCACTACGCGCCGGAGGATCTGCCGGGGCGTCAGGTCATCGTGGTCGCGAATCTCGCGCCCGCCACGATCCGCGGCGTGGAGTCGCGTGGCATGATCCTCGCCGCGGAGTCCGGCGGTCGCCTCGCGTTGCTCGCGCCGGGGCACGAGGTCGCGCCCGGGACGCGGGTGTCCTGATGATCGACTCGCACTGCCACCTGAACGTGGACGACTACCGCGAGGACCTGGACGAGGTCGTCGCCCGGGCCCGGGATGCGGGCGTGCACGGAATCCTGGTGCCGGGCATCGGACTCGACTCCTGCGAGCGGGCTCTGGAAATCGCGGAACGGTACCCGATGGTGCGGGTCGCGGTGGGCATCCACCCGCACGAGGCGCTCGCCTGGAACGCCGCGGCGGAACGTCGCCTCCGGGCGTGGGCGGAGCGGGACGAGGTCGTGGCGATCGGGGAGATCGGACTCGATTTCTACCGCGACTGGTGTCCCTTCGATGCCCAGCGCAGCGCCTACGCCGCGCAGCTCCGCCTCGCGCGGGATCTGGATCTGCCCGTGATCATCCACGACCGGCAGGCGCACGAGGAGGTGCTGGCCGGAGTGGAGGCGGTCCCGGGCTCGCGCGGCGTGATGCACTGCTTCTCCGGGGGACCCGCGGAGGCCGAGCGGGCCGTGGCGGCCGGATTCCATCTCTCCTTCACGGGAACGCTCACGTACGGCAAGGGCAAGGCGGATCGGGTCCTGAAGCGCGTGCCGCCGGAGCGACTCCTCCTGGAGACCGACTCGCCGTACATGACGCCGGTGCCGCACCGGGGAGAGAGGAATGAGCCCGCCTTCGTGGCCCACGTGGCCGACGCGCTCTCCGAGAAGCTCGAACGGGATCGCCACGACGTGCTCGTGTCGACGTCCCGGGCCGCGGCGGAGCTGTTCGGCTTTCCCCCGGAGCCCGCTCCCTGACCGCGCTCGCCGAGGCGCCGCCTCGAGTGGTCGGGCGCGCGGGCCGTGCTATAGTCACCCTCGACCCTGCGCCCGCGCCCCCATCGGATCCCCGCGAGGTGTGCGCCATCACCGCTGCCAAGACCTCGGTGCGCGACGTTCTGGCGCGGCACTCCATCCAACCCCGCAAGCGCTTCGGGCAGAACTTCCTGCACGATCCGGCGGTCTGTGCGCGCATCGCCGCGGCGGTCGCTCCGGCGGCGGGCGAGTCCGTGCTCGAGATCGGCCCCGGCCTCGGCGCCATCACGCGCCCGCTCCTGGCGCTGGGCGCGCGCGTCACGGCGGTGGAGGTGGATCCGCGGATCGCCGACTACCTCGAGGAGGATCTGCGCGCCGAACCGAGGTTCCGTCTCGTGCGGGGCGACATCCGGGAGGTGGCCGACTCGGCGCTGTCCGAGGCCCGCGTCGTCGTCGGCAACCTGCCGTATTCGATCACGGGACCGTTGCTCGCGTTGCTGATCGAGCAGGCGCCGCGAATCGATCGGGCCGTCGTCATGATCCAGCGCGAGGTGGCCACGCGATTGCTCGCGGGCGCGGGAGGACGGGAGATCGGCGCGCCGTCCGTGCTGCTCCGTCTCCTGTACGACGTGAGTCGCGTGCTCGAGGTCGGACGCGGCGCGTTCGTGCCGCCCCCGGAGGTGAAATCGGTGGTGCTGCGGCTCGTCCGGCGCGAGGGCGCCACGCTCGACCCGGCGCTGAGGGAACTCGTCAACCGGGCGTACGCGCATCGTCGCAAGATGCTCCGGAAGACGCTCGGGGCCGTGGCGGCCTCCGAGGAGGCGATCGCGTCGGCGCTGGCGGCGATCGGTCGCGCGCCGAACGCGCGTCCCGAGGAGCTCGAGCCCGGCGACTGGCCGCGACTCCGCGAGGAGCTCGCGGCCGGAGATCGCCGATGAGACTCGGCCGCCCCGCGACGCTTCTCGCTCTTTGCCTGCTCGTGATCGCTTCCCTGGGAGGGGGGGCCGCCGCGCAGGATCCCGGCGGGTCCGGTGCCGACTCCACCGCCACCGCGGTCGCGGACAGCGCCCGGACCCCGATCTCCTCCGACGGTGCGATCACCGTGTACGAGGAGCTCCGCCCGGGCGAGGGAATCGAAGGATTCTACTGGGCCTACGACCCGCTCTCCGATCTCCAGCGTCTCGTGGACACCCGCCGCCGCGACGAGGAGCTCGAGCCGCTCCGGGACTCGTTCGGTTTCGAGCTGGTCGTGCCGGACTCGATTGCGGCGCTGCGGGACTCGGTCACGGCCGTCGCGGACTCGATCATCGCGGCGCGCGTGGAGATCGAGACGGTGTTCGATCCGAAGCTCGCCACGAGCTACAACGAGGTCAAGGACAACTACGAGTACGGAAACAAGCTCGACCTGGCGGTGCCGATGACACGTCGCGGCAACGTGGTGATCGCGCTGAACGACCGCAACAACTACAACAGCTCCACGAAGCGCGCGCAGGATCAGCTCACGCTGAGCTCCACGTTCAGCTTCAAGCTGCACCCGGAGCTGAAGACGTCGCTGGGGCTCTCGGTGGGGGAGAACACGCTCGAGCTCGACGGGGTGCAGGACTCGAAGGCCACGGATCAGGACGTGAACGGACGGGTCTTCTGGGACCGACCGGCGCCGCTCGGGTTCACGATGAACAGCTCGCTCGGCGTGATGGTGGGAGAAAAGAAGTACCAGACCCGGCTCACGGACGGGACCGCGAAGCAGCTCACGCCGACCTGGACGACGAAGTTCACGCGTCCCTTCACGAACGGCAGCCTCGCCCTGGACTACCAGGGCGGCGCCGGGCGGGCGAAACGTCGCGAGGTGCGGACGATCGTGGCGGTCGATTCGGTCGCCGCCGACAGCGTCGACGTGACCGAGACCGACGACCGCAACGCGAACCACCGGGGGACCGTGTCGATGACCTGGAATCCCGTGCAGGACTGGACCGCGCGGGTGAACGGCGGCGCTTCCGCGGATCGGTTCCAGTACATCTCCCAGCAGGATTCCGTCGTCGGCCGGCAGGAAACGCGGAGGCAGGGCTCGCGGGACGGCTCGCTGAACCTCACCGGCAAACCCACGCAGACGATCGAGATCAAGTCGAACCTGTCCTGGCGCCAGAGCGACACGCAATACGAGCTCGAACCGGGCCGCTACTCGAAGACGACGACCCGCGCGGGAACCACGGATCTGAGCTGGACCCCCTACGCCGGGTCGCGCACGAAGGTCACGATCGAGCGGAACGTCGAGGACCGCGACTACCTGACGTCGCAGGCGGGGCAGGTCGACAAGAAGCGACTCGTGGTGGACTGGAACCAGGACATCACGGAACGGGTGGAACTCGTGTCCGTCTACACGCTGCGTCTCGATTCCTACTACTACGATCGGGCCGACGGGAACACGGGCGACCGGGACCTCCGATCGGAGCGGGCGACGTTCACCGTGCGGTACAATCCCAGCGGGATTCTCAGCACGAACGTCAAGATGGACATCCGCAAGGACGGCACGGTGAACCTCAGCCCGTCGCGGTCCGGCGGCAACAAGACGGACTACGTCTACATCGTGACGCCCGGGTACAGCCTGCGACTCGGGGCGGCGAACATCAGCGGCGACTTCACGGCGAACGCGCGGTACAACGTCTTCGATTTCGACGAGGATCGGAACTCGCTGACCCGGCGCTTCTACACGCAGCAGAAGTGGCAGCACAAGTTCTCGGAACGGGTCTCCACCGAGCTGCTCGGAACGTACGAGTACAGCGACGAGGGCAGCTACCGGCGGAGCTCGGCGGACGGGATCCGCCGCTTCGGACGCACGCGCGAGATCCTCCGGTACCGGTTCGACTCCACCGTCCTGTACAATCCCCGCCAGTGGATACGCGTGTCCGCGAGCTACCGGGCCGACGGAGAGGATCAGTACACGTTGACCGAAACGTCGCGCACGAAGTCGGGAAACACGCGGACGGGAGAGTTTTCGTACGGGATGAACGTCAAGCGGCGGATCATGAAGACGATCCAGGTCAATCTGGACTTCCGTCAGTTCCTCCGGGACGGCGCCCGGATCGCGGACGTGGACCGGAACTACTACAAGATCCAGGCGACCGTGGAGTA
>JAGQIB010000414.1 GCA_020431545.1 Gemmatimonadota bacterium | reverse complement strand
GTGGAAGCCACGGCCGGCGGCGGCATGGTGAAGGTGGTCGTCTCCGGCGACGGCACGCTCCACTCGATCACGCTGGACCCCGAGGTGGTGGACAAGGACGACGTCGAGATGCTGCAGGACCTGATCGTCGCGGCGATCAACGAAGCGAAGCGTCGCGCGTCGGAGATGGCGTCCGCGGAGATGCAGCGCGCGGCCGGCTCGCTCGGCCTGCCGCCCGGCATGATCTGATCCGCCCGTGGAGCCGGAAGCGCTGGCCCGTCTCGTCGAGGAGTTCGCGCGCCTGCCCGGGATCGGGCGGAAGTCCGCGCGACGTCTCGCGTTCTGGGTCCTGAAAGCCGACCAGGCCGGGGTGGATCGATTCGCGGACGCGCTGCGCGACGTGAAGCGGAAGATCCGCTTCTGCGACACGTGCTGGGACGTCACCGAGGACTCGCCCTGCGCGATCTGTCGGGACGCCCGACGCGACGAGTCGCTGCTTTGCGTGGTGGAGGAGCCTTCCGACGTCCTCGCGATCGAGGCGACCTCGGAGTTTCGCGGCCGCTACCACGTCCTCCACGGCGTGCTCTCGCCGCTCGACGGCGTGGGCCCCGACGATCTCAAGATCCGCGAGCTGCTCGCCCGCGTGCGGGAATCCGCTCCGCGCGAGGTGATTCTCGCGCTCAACCCCGATACGGAAGGCGACGCGACGGCGTACTATCTCCAGAAGCTGCTGGATCCCGTGGGGTGCATCGTCTCGCGAATCGCCCGCGGGATTCCGGTGGGAGGCGATCTGGAGTTCGCGGACACGGTCACCCTGTCGCGCGCGATCCAGGGAAGGGAGCGGCTGCACGGATGACTCTCGCGACCCGTCTCACCGTAGGTCGGCTCGTGGCTGCCCCGGTCTTCGCCGGTCTTCTCCTGCGTGAGTCCGTGCCCGCGATCTGGTACGCGTCCGCCGTGTTCGTCGCCGCGGCGATCACCGACCGCATCGACGGCTGGCTCGCCCGGCGCACGAACACCGTCACGCCGCTCGGTCGCATGCTGGATCCGCTCGCCGACAAGCTCCTCGTCGCGGCCGCGTTCGTCGGCTTCCGGCTCATCCGCGTGCCCGGCGTGGAGTGGTGGATGGTCGGCGTGATCCTCGGGCGCGAGCTGCTCGTGACCTGGCTGCGCTCGCACGTCGGCCGGCGGGGCGTGGTGATCCATTCGTCGCCGTTCGCGAAGTGGAAGACCACCGTGCAGATGGTGGTCGTGCTCCTGTTCCTCGCACTGATGTCCTACCGCGCCATCGCGGACCGCTCGCCGACCTACTGGAAGCAGTTCGGCGAGCCTGCCACGACCTGGCTCTTCGTCGCGATGGTGGCCACCGCGGCGGTCACGCTGCTCTCCGGCCTCGACTACGTGTTCAAGAACCGCCGCGAGGTCTTCGGCGGTACGGGGCGCGCGTGAGGCCGCTGCTCCGCTTCATCGCCACGGGGGCGTACACCGGTTTCTTCCCGTTCGCCTCGGGGACCGCGGGCAGTCTGCTCGGTCTCGCGCTGTGGCTGTGGCTGCCGCTCCCGCTCGGGCAGGACGGAACGTTCGCCTGGACCACGATCGTGTTCCTGGTCTTTGCGGCGGGAATCGGCGTGCCCGCGTCGAAGCTCGGCGAGGACGAGTTCGGCGAGGACGCGAGCCCCATCGTGTGGGACGAGGTCGTGGGGCAGTGGATCACGGTCGTGGCGGTGGCGCCGTCGATCGGTGCGGCCATGCTCGGCTTCGTGCTGTTCCGCTTGTTCGACATCGTGAAGCCGTGGCCGGCCGGCAAGAGCCAGGAGTGGACGAACGGGTGGGGCGTGATGGCCGACGACGTGTTCGCCGGCATCTACGCGCGCATCGCCCTGCACTTCCTGCTGCCGCTGCTGCCGGAAGTGTTGCGTTGAGCGAGGCGCGCGTCGGCCGCATCCTGCTCGTGGGCGACGAGCTGCTCGGCGGCACCATCTCCGATCGCAACGTCCGCATGATCACCACCGCACTCGCGAACGCGGGGGTCGAGATCGATCGCGTCGAGTTCGCGCGGGACGATCGCGCGGTCATCGCGCAGGCGATCCGTCGCCTCGCCGAGGGTGCGGACGTGCTCGTCCTCACGGGGGGACTCGGGCCCACGTCGGACGACGTCACGCGCGACGGCGTGGCCGACTGCCTGGGCGTGCCGCTGGTGGAGGATGCCGGGGCGCTCGAGCGGCTCACCGCGCTGATGGCCGAGCGCGGGCTCGGCGCACCCTCGGAGAACGTGAAACGTCAGGCGCGGTTCCCGCGCGGCGCCACGATCGTCGCGAATCCGGTGGGCTCGGCCGCGGGCTTCCGGGTGCGGGTCCAGGGCTGCGATCTGTGGTCGCTCCCCGGCGTGCCGATGGAGGCGTCGGCCATGATCGACGCCGTGGCGCGCGCGGTCGGACGCCCCGACGTGTCCTGGGAGCGAACGATCGCGACCGCGGGCATCGGCGAGGTGCGCGTGGCCGAGCGGCTCGAGGGCGGCGGCTTCCACGCTCCGCCGGGGGCGCGACTCGCGTTCCTGCCGGGCCCCGGCGGAGTGCGCGTGCGCGTGTTCGCGCCGGGCGGCCTCGACGCGGACGTTCTGGACGCCGCCGAAGCGGAGGTCCGCGCACTGCTCGGCGACTGGGCGCTTCCGGGCCGCTCGATCGAGGAGTCGGTGGTCGCCGCGGCCCGCGCCCGCAATCGATGGCTCGCCACGGCCGAATCCTGCACCGGTGGGCTCATCGGGGCTCGAATCACCGATGTTCCGGGTTCGTCTTCGGTGTACCTTGGCGGCGTCGTGGCTTACGCGAACGAGATCAAGGCCGGGCAGCTCGGAGTCGATCCCGCGCGGATCGAGAGTGAGGGCGCGGTCTCCGAGGTCGTCGCGACGGCGATGGCGGTCGGCGTGCGAGAGCGTTTCGCCGCCGCCGGCGGCGCCGGAAGCGCGATCGCGGCGGCCGGGCCGTCGGGAGCCGTGCTCCCGGTGCTCGGCCTTTCGGTCACGGGCGTGGCCGGCCCCGGAGGCGGTACGCCCGAGAAGCCGGTCGGGACCGTCTGGATCGGCTGGGCGGATGATCGGGGGGCCGGAGCGAGCTCGTTCCGCTTCCCGGGTCCGCGCGAGATGGTCCGCGAACGAACGGTCAACAAGGCGCTCGAAATCGCCTATCGTCGGCTGGTGGAGTCGGACGGGTGACGAGTCCGGGGCCCCCGGGCCCCCGGCCGGAACCTCACCGAAGACTCTTCGTCGCCGCCTGGCCGGAAGCCGGTGCACGCGGCGAGCTGGAACGGATCCTCGAGCGGCTGCGTCGGTTCGACGGAGACGTGCGGTGGGTGCCGTCCGGCAACCTGCACGTGACGTTGCAGTTCCTGGGAGAAGTCCCGGACGTCCGTGGCGACGAGCTCGTGGAGCTTCTCGCCCGGGCGACGCGACCGGTGGCGCCCTTCGCGTGGCGCCTGTCCGGACTCGGGACCTTTCCCGCGCGCGGCGACGTGCGGGTGGTGTGGACGGGAGTGGCGGAGGGAGCACGGGAGCTCGCCGCCCTCGCGTCGCGGCTGGAACGAGACCTGGCGGAGCGCGCGTTCGTGCGCCCGTCGGATCGACCGTTCCGGGCGCATCTCACGCTCGGACGTCCGCGTTCCCCCCGGGATCACGGCGCGCTCCGGGATCTCCTTCGCGAACTGCGCTTCGAGGGAAGCGAGCGGTTTCTGGAGGAGGTGACGTTGGTCGAGAGTCTGCTCTCGCCCCGGGGAGCAGAGTACCGGGTGGTCGCGCGGCTCCCGCTCGCGGGCTCCACCCGAGGTTAGGAGGAGGAGGGCTTCATGAAGGGGATGACCACGCGCGGTGCGCAGCAGCCGAACCGCGAGAAGCAGCTCGATCTCGCCGTCGGTCAGATCGAGCGGCAGTTCGGAAAGGGCGCGATCATGCGTCTGGGCGATCCGCGGCAGACGGAGGAAGGCATCCGCGTCGTGCCGAGCGGTTCGCTCTCGCTGGATCTGGCGCTCGGGATCGGCGGCGTGCCACGGGGACGGATCGTGGAGGTGTTCGGGCCCGAGTCTTCGGGCAAGACCACGCTCGTGCTCCACATGATGGCGAATGCGCAGCGGCAGGGCGGCACGGCCGCGTTCATCGACGCCGAGCAC
>JAGQIB010000413.1 GCA_020431545.1 Gemmatimonadota bacterium | reverse complement strand
TCCCCGACGAGGGCGATAGCTCGAACAGCGAGTCGGCCGCGCCGGCTTGGCGGTGCGAGCGCCGCACGGTCACGATCGGTCCGGGCGAGACGATCGACGTGGAGCTGCGCTCCGCGTTCGAGCCGGAGAAGCTCGTGGCGGACCCGGACGTGATGGTGCTGCAGCTCAAGCGCGACCACGCCACCGCGGATCTCGGCAAGACGAGCGGCGAGGCCGAGCCCGTGGCGACGTCTACCTCAGCAACGTGAGCTTGCCGGAGTCCGTTCCGTCCTCGCCCTCCAGCAACCACAGGTACATGCCGCCGGCCGCCGGGCGGCCGAGCCAGTCCGTACCGTCCCAGTAGACGTTGTGGATGCCGGACGGGCGCGGCCCGTCCGTGAGCGTCCGCACGAGCGCGCCGCGGAAGTCCAGGATCCGGACACGTGCGTTCTGCGCCCGCGGCAACGTGAACAGGATGCGCGTCTGCGACGTCAGCGGGTTCGGGATCGGCGGGAGGGCGCGCACGCGCGATTCGTCGAGCGTGCCCTCCGGCAGCGGGGCGAGTCCGCCCGCGTCGTCCGCGACCACCGCCTGCAGGACCGCGCCGTCCGAGTCGCGTTGCGCGAACACGATCGCGCCGAGACGTCGCTCGTCCCAGGCGGGATCGAGCGGGATCAGGTGCCGCACGAACTGGACCTGTCCGGGCACGCCGGCCGTGAGCGTCTCGTCCGGCAGCACCTGGCGGGCCACGCGCGGCCAGCTCGACTGGCCGCCCGGGCCGCAGCACTCGGTCACGCCGCTCTCGTAGATCACGGCGCGGATCTTCCAGTCCTCAGGCACCGGAACGGCCTCGCCGTCCGGGATCTGCAGATCGACGTTGAGCGTGCCGGCGAGAGACTCGCCGTCGAAGTTGTACGACGCCTCCATGAGCAACGGCGACCGCGAGCCGGCGACGGTCTCGGCCAGGGTGCGGTACGCGAACGAGACGTCGCCCCCGCCGGCGACCGACTCCGTGCCGCCGAACACCGCGGTCGGAAGCGTCGGCGCTCCGTAGTACGTGTGGCGGGCGATCGCGTCCGTGTTCGCGAGTGGGCCCTCCGCGTGATACTCCACGGTCACCACGGCGAGGGAGTCGTCGCTCTCGAGCGCGGTGAGTCCCGCCCGCGCGTCCGCGCAATCCGGGCAGGCCACGGATCCGAACAGCTCCACGAGCGCGCCGCGCGCGACCGGTTCCGCCGCCACGGCGAACGGCACGAGCGCCACCGGAAGGGCGGCGACGAGGAACGATTGAATCGCGCGCAAACGCGGCATGAGACGATCCGTCAGGGGCAGGGTCGGGGAACCGGATCGAGGATACGACTTTTCGCGGCCACTTGTGACCGCGATCGTGAGTTGCGGTCCGTCGGCGGGTCGCGGAGCCGGTCGGGGCCGTCGACTCCCCACGAGGAGGCTGGGAACGCCGTCGGACCTCGTGCTACGTTCGCCGCGCCCCCCCACGTTCCGGAGGTCGTCATGCGCGCTCGTGCATTCGTCTCGTTCCTGCTGGTCGTCGGTTGCGCGAGCGTGGTGTTCGCGGCTTCTTCCGGCGGCGGAGATTCCCGCGACAAGAAGTCGGCCGACGCCTCGTCCGGGGCCGACGACATCGCCGCGATCTACGACCGCGGCATGGAGCTCGTGAAGAAGGGCGACTACGAGGCTGCGCTCGAGCGCTTCCGCGCCGCGGCCAAGAAGGACAAGAGCAACCCCGAGTACGTGAACATGGTGGCGTACACGCTCCGCAAGACCGGCCGTCTGGACGAAGCGTTCGAGATGTACGCGAAGGCGTTGAAGATGAAGCCGGAGTTCCCACAGGCCCGCGAGTACCTCGGCGAGGCGCACCTGCAGGCGCTCCTCGAGCAGGTCGACCTTCTCCGGAGCTACGGTCCGTCCGGCCAGAAGGAGTACGACCAGCTCGTGGCCGCGCTGGCGGAAGCCGCCACGGCGCTCAGCTCCGACGTCGTGAGCGCCAAGACCAAGGTCCCGGACAAGAAGTCCTGGTAGACCTGCCTCTGGCCGAGTGGGCCTGCTCCGTGTGCGGCTCGCCGAACGAATCCCTGGTGGATCCGGCGCTCGGAGCCACGCAGAAGTTCACGGAGGACTGTGCCGTGTGCTGTCGACCGAACCTGCTGCGGGTCACGGTCGACGCGGACGGCGACGTGCTGGTCACGGCGGAGTTCGACGAATGACCGCTCCGGCGGCGGGGAGAATCGCTTCATGCGACGCGTGATCGCGGCGATCGTGATCATCGTCTTCGGGATGGTCGTGGTCGCGACGACGGTCGTGAGCCTCGGCCGCTACTGTCTCACGTCGAACGGGGGGGACACGCGGGGACTTCCCGCGCGTCCCCCGGCGTCGGACGAGTGACCCGCAGCCCGGAAGTCACGCGGCGCCCGATCCCGAGGATCGACGCCGCGGGCGTGGCCCGGGCCGAGAGACCTCGTCGTAACGAAAACAATCCACGACGTGGTCGTTGACCATCCCGACCGCCTGCATGAACGCGTAGCAGATCGTGGGGCCCACGAACGTGAAGCCGCGCTTCTTGAGCGCCTTGCTCATCGCGCGCGCTTCGTCCGTCTCCGCCGGAATCTCCTTGAGCGAGCGAGACCGGTTCCGGATCGGCTCGCCGCCGACGAACCGCCACAGCCAGTCCGAGAAGCTCCCGGTCTCGCGAACGATCTCGAGATAGGCCCGCGCGTTCTTGCGCGCGCCCTCCACCTTGAGGCGGTTGCGGACGATCTCCGGATTCTGCAGGAGGCGCTCGATCTTCGCATCTGACCAGCGGGCGATCTTGGCCGGGTCGAAGTCGTCGTAGGCCTTCCGGTACCCCTCGCGCTTGCGAAGGATGGTGATCCAGGCGAGGCCGGCCTGGGCGCCCTCCAGGATCAGGAACTCGAACAGGCGGCGGTCGTCCCGGACCGGCACGCCCCACTCCTCGTCGTGGTAGGCGACGTAGAGCGGATCCTCCCCGCACCAGGCGCATCGCTTCTTCGCGGGCTTCGCCACTGGACCCTCCCGATCGGCTCTCGTATACCTTGCGAGGCAGTCATTTGTCTAGTAGTCTCCGCCGGCCGGACCAGACGGCGGGCGAGGCGGCCGGGCGGAGAGGCGGAGGCCAAGGTGGACGTCGAGCGGTTCCTGGAGCGCATCGAACGATCCCGCGACTACGGTGGGCAGATCGCGCACGTGGAGACCCTCCCGGAGCGCCCCGCCCGCTACGAGCCGCTGGCCGAGCCGTTCCCGCCCGCGATTCGCAAGGCGCTGCAGGGGCTCGAGATCTGCGACCTCTACTCGCACCAGGCGCGTTGTGTCGCGGAGGCGCGCGAGCGGCGGAATGTCGCCGTCGTCACCGGCACGGCGTCGGGCAAGACCCTCGCGTACACGCTCCCCGTGCTCGAGCGACTGCTCGCGAACCCGGAAGGTACGGCACTCTTCCTCTATCCCACGAAGGCGC
>JAGQIB010000412.1 GCA_020431545.1 Gemmatimonadota bacterium | reverse complement strand
TCGCCGCGTCGGGCGCGAGCCACGGACGCCGGACGATCGGCTGGATCCTCCCCGCGGGGATCGCGGTGGCCGCGCTGCTGCTGCTCTCGTGGATTCCCCGGGGCGCCGGACCGGACGAGGGCGGAGCACCGCGCCTCGCCGGAGTTCTGCCGGGCCGGATCGAGCGGGTCGTGGTGCGCGGCGCCGCCGACGGAGCCTCGCTGGAGCGCACCGTGCGAGCGGCGGACGCCGGGGACTGGGAAACGGTGCTCCGCCTCACGTCGTCGCTGCCGCCCGATCCGCTGGGCACGTCGCCGCTGGGCATCTATCGCGCGGCCGCCCTGCTGGAGACCGGGGAGCCCGATCGGGCCGCCGAAGTGATCACCCTCCTCCGGATCGAGTCGGCTCCCGCCCCGTGGCGCCAACGCGGCATCTGGATCCGGGCGCTCGCGTTCGTCGATCTCGGACAGATCGACTCCGCCCGGCGCGACCTCGCCGCGGTCGAAGCGGAGGGCGGTGCGCTCGGCGAACGGGCCGCCGCCCTGTCGCTGCAGATTCAGTCGTCGAAGCCGGCGACGAGCCCGAACGCAGCCCAGTAGGCCGGATGCGCGAACGGGCGACGTCCTCGCCCGTCCTGCCAGTCACGCGTCGCCCGGCGCGCTTCGTTCAGGGCGCGGGCCGGTGAGGCCGAAGGATCGCCCGCGAGAACACGGTAGAACTCGCGCATCAACACGACGCTCGCGCGATCGTCCACCTCGCGCCAGGTGCCCACGATCGCGCCGGCTCGCGCGCCGAGCAATCCGGCCCCGGACGGATTCGCCCACGGGTCCACGATCGTCTGGCAACCGCTGAACACGACGAGCGCGTTCCCGAAGTCCCAGCCGTAGCGCAGTCGCTCGAAGTCCACGAGGCCGATCCCGTCTTCGTGAGTGCGTACGACGAGACCCCGTTGCTCGGGATCCTGATTCACGACCACGTGCCCCACCAGCTGCACGAGCGGAAACGATCGATCGCCGCGCCGCGGAGGAGATTCCCAGACGTCCCGTCGCGTCTCCAGCGAGTCCGCCCACATGGAAACCGCGGCGATCTCCTCCTCGACCTGCAGCGGTTCCGGGAACAGCACGTCGTCCCCCGGCGGGTCGGCCCTCTCCGAGGGGTGATCGCGGCGGGGACTCGCGAGAACGAGCGCGCGATGCACGTCGGGCTGCCGCCAGACCGGCATGGCGAGCAGGAGGAGGGCGGAGGGCGTGTAGCTCACGACGAATCGATCGATCAGATCGCGGCCGTCCGGAAGCACGAGGCACTCGTGAGGGGGCAGCGGGTAGCACCCCTCCGCGTACAGACGATCCACTCCGCGTTCGTCGAGCAGGTCGAGCCAGGGACCCCATCGCTCGCGCCCGAGCTCGCGCAACTGCCGGTCCAGATCCGGATCCCGGGGGACGCGGATGTTCCAGCCGCCGGCCCGAAGAAGTCGGAGCGTGGCCAAGCCGCTCTCGCTCACCAGGTCCCCTTCCCGGGAGTCGTAGAGGGGATGCCAGCGGAGCGTGCCGTCGCCGAGCAGAACGTAGGACCACGCGGTGCAGAAACCGGCCGGACTCCCCTTGCCGCGCGAGCGCCCGTACTGCGAGAAGAGATCTCCCGTCAACGCCGCGCCGGGCGGGAGTCGCGCCGCGACGTCCTCCGGAGTGGGCCGCGCCAGCGGGTGCCGGCGGTGGTACTCGCCCTCGAGTCGCCAGACTGCAGCCCGGGTCCCGAGCATCGCGGCAAGCAAGCGGGCCGACGCTTGGTCGGTGACCGCGCGGAAGTCGCTCCGGGTGCGAAGCAGCTCGGTCCCGAGCGAATCGTGTCGGGCGGCGGTTCCCGGCTCGAGCTCGTGCCACTGGGCAATGCGGAACGCATCCTCCCACTCCATTCCGTTCCAGTCCTGCAGCGTGGACCAGGCCTCTCGCTCCCGACCGAGCTCCAGCAGGAGCCCGGCGGCGGCGTCCCGCGGGTAGCGACCGATTCGACGCTGCGACAGTCCGGGGAACAGGCCCTCGCGACTGCGGTCGTACACGATCGACGTCTGTTCGTAGAAGCCGAGCGCCTCCTCCAGCCGACCGTCCATCGCCGCGAGATCCCCGCGCAGGGCGAGCTGCGTCCCGCGAATCGCCCAGTGCTCGAGCCCCTCCTCCCGCACGAGTCGCTCCGCCTCGTCGAGGTACTCGCGCGCCGCGTCGTGCTCGCCGTTCTGCACGTGGAACCACGCGCTCCAGGTGAGCACGTCGACGAGTCGCGACCTCGGCACGCCGGGAACCCGGGCGGCCGCGACCGCCTCGCGGTACATCTCGAGCGCGCGCGTCAGACTCACTCCGCGCTCGTAGTTCGCCTCGGCCTGCTTCAGCAGTTGCAACCACGTCGGATCGGGGTCGACGAGTACCCCGGAGAGCGAACGCGCTCGCTCCAGCAGCGCGGCCGCCTGTGGCCGCTCGCCGACCGTGCGGTGGGCCAGCGCGGTCCAGACCAGCGCCCACCCTACGTCGGGATCCTCGGGACCGAGAGACTGCTCCGTCAGCGGCAGAGCGATCTCGCCCAGGGTGCGCGCGAGCCCGGGGTTCCCGCCGAGCGTCGAGATCCGAACGAGCCGCGTGAGCGCCCGCAGCGCCGCGCGATCTTCCATTCCGTGTTCGTCGAGGCGGGCTCGGAAGTCGGCGGCCTCGATCGAGAACGCGCCGATCCAGTCCTCTTCTCGCCACGCGCGCTCGAGATCCGGAGCCGCCGGCCACGCCTCGGCCACGGGGTCGGTCGCACGCGCGGGCGTCGCGACGACGATCGTGCCTCCGAGGAGCAGGCCTGCGGCGAGACGGACGGGGAAGCGCAGAGAGAACCCCTAGACGGCCGGGCCCCGATCCCGCTCGCGAACCGTGAGCTTCCGCCCTTCGAGACTCTCGAGACGGTAGCCGAGCAGGTGGAACAGCTTCGGCGCGAAGAACCGCGCGATGCGCGTGTTGACGACGAGCGCGTTACGGAGCTCCGGATGCCGCGCGACGCCCGGCAGCCAGTGCACGATCCTCGGCAATCCGAGGCGCCGCACGAACGCGGACACCGCGAGCCACACCGGATCCACCGGCCGCGCGAGGAAGTAGCCCTCCTGTCCCTGCTTCTGATAGAGCGGGAGAAAGATCCGGGCGTCCCGTTCGGCGGTGACCTCGCGGCCGTCGTGGGTAGCCAGCGGCGCACCGGCCCTCACCCGATCGAAGTTCTTGAACCCCGGGCGCATCACGAACGTCTCGCCGCTGTCGATCGCGTGCCGGTGGAACACCTCCACGAGCGACGGGATCTCGGAGGACGCACGCTCCAGTCGATGCAGGTGACCGGCGAAGTCGGGCACGTCGGAGGACGACACCGCGTTCGAGAGCACGAGCGAGATCCAGATCGCGGCCTCGTGACGATCGACGGAACGCGGATCCTCGTGACGACCGGCCTCGATCGCGAGCCCGAGATGGCCGAGGCCGGTGACCCACTCCATCAGCGTGCCCAGGATGTGCTCCTCGAGCCCCAGCACGACGGGCATCGGGAAGCCCCGTCCGAACTCGCGATTCCGCAACGTATCGCCGAGGATCACGAACGGCGGCGTGTCCGCCGAAGCCGTGTGCAGGTCGATCACGTTCACCTCGCCGCGCGCATGCTCGATCGCGCGGCGGATCCGTACGAGGAGGTCGGTCTGCTCGCGCGTCTCCGGACCGTCGGGAGCCTGCCCCGACTCGACTTCCTCCACCCGACGGCGCGACCACACGCGGTTCAGGTCGCGCTCGAGATACCGCTGGTTCCGCGCGAGCGCCTCGAGGTGCCCGGCGAGACCCACGACCTCGCCGCGCACGGCGATCTGGCGTTTCTCGAGATCCCGGAACACGCGTCGCAACGCGATCACGCCCGCGGGCTCGTTCCCGTGCAGGCCCGCGACGAACACGACCGTCGGTCCGGGGGCCCAGCCGCCGGCATGACCGACCTCGCGCCTCAGATCCTCGAGCTCGAGCCGGGACGATTCGTTGACGGCGTTCACCCTTCCTCCCGAAGGCGGGTCAGGAGCAGGTTCCCGGCGACACGCAGGAAGTCCCGCTCCGACACGATACCCACGAGACGCCCGTCGGTCACGACCGGGAGGCACGCGACCTTCCTGCGTCGCATCAACTCGATCGCCTCGAGCGTCGTGGTCTCGGGCGGAATCGTGACCACGTTGCGCGTCATGACTTCCTTCACCGGCACGGGGGACTCCCGCGCCCGCAGGATGTCGTGGGCGAGCAGCCGCAGCAGACTCCGGTAGGAAACGAGGCCCACGAGGTGACCCTCGTCGTTCTCCACCGGGATGTGCCGCACGTGCTTCCAGTCCATCACGTGGGCGACGAGGTCGATGACCTCGTTCTCGTGCACGGTGAACAGCTCGGTGGTCATGTACTGGTCGACCCGGTGGTAGCTGTGCCGCCAGTCCCCCGCCTCGTCCAGCCGCGCCGGCTCCCACTTGTGGACCGGCAACCCCTTCTTCTGTCGGTCGATCGTGGCCGCGACGAGAGCGCTCATCCGTTCGACCGGCTTGGACGCGACGTCCATCTTGGAGAGCGAATCCAGGTGCCAGAGGGACCCCGTCTTGCCGGTCGAGACCCGCCCCTCGACGACCTTCAGGTAGCGGTCGATGTCGTCGCTGTCGATGCCGGCCGTCTGCAGGCCCTCGCGGGCGAGCGGGACGAGCTGGCGGCGGATCAGCTGTCGGGCCGGCAACGTCTTGCCGCCGATCCACTCGAACTGCGCCTCCATGCCCTGGCGGGCGGCGGCCAGGAAGTTGCTCTTGGCCATGTCGAACGTCATCGCGTGGCGGATGTCCGGGTGGGTCTCGAGCAGACCGGAGACGAGCCCGAACCAGAACGCGGCGTTCGCGACCTCGTCGACCACGGACGGTCCCGCGGGAAGCGCGCGGTTCTCGATCCGCAGCGTCGGCTGGCCGTCCAGGACTCCGTAGCAGGGTCGGTTCCACCGGTACACCGTGCCGTTGTGGAGCTGCAGCGCCTGGAGCTTCGGGATCCCGCCGTTCGCGACGACCTCGCACGCGTCTTCCTCGACGTCGATGCCGAGCACGACCCGGAAGCGCGTGATGTCCTCGTGGTAGATCTCGAGGACGGATTCGTTGACCCAGTTCTCGCCGAAGCTCACGCGCGCGCTGCGATCGAGCACGTGATTCCCGGTCGGTCGCGTGTCGACCGCCTGCTGGAACAGCGCGATCCTCGTCTCCCGCCACAGGCGACGGCCGAAGAGCAGGGGCGAATTCGCCGCGGCCGCGAGCACGGGCGCCGTCACGACCTGCGCGATGTTGTAGAGGGGAGCGAACTCCGAGGCGCCGACCTGGAAGTGCACCTGGAAGCTCGTGTTGCACGACTCCATCATCACGGAGTCGTGCTTGATGATGAGCTCGTCGGTGCCGGTGAGCCGCAGGTCGAACTCGCCGCCGCGCAGACGCCGGAGCGCGTCGTTCAGCGCGTGGTACCGCGGCCGGTCCATCATGTTGTGCAGATCGACGTCGGCCTTCTTGAGCGTGGGCAGGATTCCGGTCAGCACGACCTCGAGTCCGTGCGTCGCCGCCGCGCGTCGCACCTCGGCGACGTGCTCGTTCAAGCTCCGCTCCATCCGGCGGAGGCAGTCTCCGCCGAACGAGAGCGGAGCGAGATTGAACTCGACGTTGAACTTTCCGATCTCGGGCGTGAACACGCCGCCGGGCGGCAGCTCCGCGAGAACCTCTTCCGCGTACGGCGCCGGGCGCCAGGCGCGATCGACGAGACAGAGCTCCTGCTCGGCGCCCACACGGCGGCCGTGGGTCTCGAACCGGCCGGCCTGGATGAGCGTATCCAGCGCGCGGACGTCGCTCAGCAGGCTCTTCATGAAGCGTCGGAGGCGCTCCGGGTCGGCGTACGACTCGATGGTCATCTCACCCATCGGTTCTCTCCGAGATCGGGACGAAGCGGTGCCCCAGGCGGGCGAAAACCCGCCTCTTCGGCACAGCGAGGGGGAAGCGTAGCACGCGCCGCCGAGGCGCGTCTCAGCGGAGCTTGACCGCCTTCGTGACCCGGACCTCGCCCAGGGCCCGGAGACGGACGAAATAGACGCCGTTCGCGGCGGCCCGGCCGGACTCGTCGCGGCCGTCCCAGGTCACCCGGTGCGCGCCGCGCTCCAGGAATCCGTCTTGCAGGATCCGGATCCGGCGGCCGGCGACGTCGAGCACCTCCAGGAGCGCCGGAGCCGACGCCGGGAGCGCGTAGTCGACCACGAGACCGCGCCCGAACGGGTTCGGTCGGCCGGGCGCCATCGCGACCGTGGTGATGGACAGCTCCCCGGGAACGGGACCGTCCACCGATCCCCAGATCACGTGGATCTCCGCGCCGGCGCCGCCGAAGTCCTGCAGCGTCAGACGACCGGCGTCGTAGGTCCAGCTCGCGGCCCCCGAAACGCTGGAGGGCGCGCCGAGCGGCCCCGGTTCCACCACCAGGACCCCGAGGCCCGGAGGCGACTCGTCGCCCTGCAGGGTCAGATCGCCGGCCCCCGCGTCGTACGAGACGTCCGACAGGCGGAACGCCTCCGCGTCGACGACCCGGATCGGTTCGAGATCCACCGCGATCCGCTCCGCGGCGACCCCCTCCCCGGGGACGGCGTCCACGAACGCGATCGGATTCGAGAACACGAGCTCCTCGTCCCCGTCGTAGATCTCCACCCGCACGAAGGACGGCAACGTGTTGTCCACCGTGACCGTGTCCTGGAACACCCCGCCCACGATCGGGGCGGTCAGGTCCTCGTCCCGCAGCCAGTTCACGTCCGTGTACTCCACGGCCGGATTCTCCCGGATCTCTCCCTGCCGGAGGCGAACGCGCGCCGTGTCCGGGAGGTTCGTCGCGCGGACCACCAGCGAATGGGACGGCGCATCCGTGCGCACGATGCGCCCCATGGGAAACACGTCGTCGGCCACGAGATCGAGCTCGCCCTGCCAGCGGTACGGGTCCCCGAAGTAGGCGCGGGCGCCGCGCATGGCGGAGATCAGCTCCTCCTCGCTCGTGCCGGTCGTCCACAGCCAGGTGACGTAGTTGTTCTCGTAGGTCGCGATCGGTTGCCAGGGTGCCCAGCCGAAGAACGGAGTGGAGCCGTGGCTGTCCGTGACCCCCACGCCGGTCACGAACATCGCGTTCCCGGTCCAGCAATCCCAGGTGTCGAGGTGACCGGCGAGGTCGATCCCGTGGCGCCACCGGTAGCCGACCTCCACCACCTCGCAGCCCCACAGGCGTGCGATCAGCATGTCGCGCTTCATCTTGAGGATGCGGGCCGCCTTCTGCGCGGGCGTCTCCGTGAACCCGTAGATCCCGATGCCCCACGGATGATTGAGGCAGGCGATCCCGCCCTGCGCGATCACCTGGTCCACGGCGTAGTAGATCGAGTCCGACCACACGTGCCCCGAGTGATCGATCAGCGTGTGGTTCGGAGCGAACGCGTTGATGTGCGGCATCGCGGCGAACCAGGAGATCTCGGAGCCCTCCAGGTACTGCACGCCGGGATACATCCCCTCGTAGAACGCGCTCATGTCCCGTTGCCAGTCGAGAAGCGATGCCGCCGGAATCCCGTTCTCCGAGTACGTGAGCTCGTCGAAGTGGACGATCGGGTCGCCGCCGTTCTTCGTCCGCAGGATGATCCGCAGCTCGAACGTCGAGTTGTCCTCCGCGCGGACGGAATCGATGCCGCCGGCCGTGAACATCGCCTGCGCGTCGGAGACGAGATCGAGGTCGTAGGTGTTCCAGGTCCCGGGCGTGTACGCGAGCGGGATCGCCTCGGGTGCCTCCCCGTCCATCGAGCCGATCACGTAACGCAGCGTCGGCCAGTTCTGGTCCCGCTCGCTCAGCGTGACGTGGAGCACGAACTGATCCGTGGCCGGGTCGAACTGGGCGGGGAACAACGAGAAGCCGACGTGCGGGCGCGTGACGAGGGGATACTTGTTCTGCTTCCGCGAGCCGAGCTGGATCAGATCGATCTGCTTCCACGCGCTGCCGCCGCTCAGATCCTCCATCTCCATCCGGAGCGAGTGGGTACCCTGCGCGGCGAGCGTGTCGACCACGGCGTAGAGGGCACCCGGCGACTGGAACGAATAGCGCTCGAACGTCTTGTCCCAGGCGGGTTCGTTCTCCTCCGGCTCCGTGAACTTGTTTCCGTCGAACGTGGTGTTCTCGAAACCGAACGACGTCGTGTAGCTGTTCCGGGTGAGACGCCAGTCGTGCTCGGTCCACCAGATGAGATCGACCCCGAGCTCCTGGGCCCGCTGCGCGTGCCACTCCATCGAGCCGTTGTTCTCGCTGAGGCTCGCGTGCATGTGCAACTGGATGGACTTCGCCGTCTCGACCTGGCCTCGTCCGGGGAGCGCCACAGCGGACACGGCGAGCGTCGTGAGGGCGGCTCCGGCGAGAAGGCCGGAGATCCGGGCGGCGCGGAGCGAACGGGACGAGGATCGGCGAGGGCGGCGCGCGCGGACGCTGCGCAGCGGCGGAGTCGGTTCCATCGATCGAGGGTACCGGATCGGCACGGTCCGGCGCAATTGTCGTACAATGCCGGCTTCTCGCGCCCGCCAGGAGACGTTTCGGTGAGCGAGCCTCGCTTCGTGCCTCACGTCCACGATCGGCCGACCGCGGACGAGACGCTGGAACGCGCCCGGTCCTTCTTCGCGGAGCTGAACGCGCGACGCAGCGTGCGGGAATTCTCTCCGGACCCCGTCCCCCGCGAGACGATCGAGCTCCTGATCCGCGCGGCGTCCACCGCCCCCTCCGGGGCCCATCGGCAGCCGTGGCATTTCGTCGCGGTGAGCGATCCCGCCACGAAGCACCGAATCCGGGTGGCCGCGGAGCGCGAGGAACACGAGTCCTACGAGGGAGGCCGCATGCCCCCCGAGTGGCGGGAGGCGCTCCGGGTGCTCGGCACGGACTGGCGCAAGCCGTTCCTCGAGATCGCGCCGTGGCTGGTGGTCGTGTTCGAGGAGGTCCACGGGGTCCGCGAGGACGGATCGCCGCGCA
>JAGQIB010000411.1 GCA_020431545.1 Gemmatimonadota bacterium | reverse complement strand
GCCGTCGGCGGTACCCCGCAGGGCGCGCCGCTCACGCGTCACATCGGTCCGTTCCCGAACCTCGCGCGCGCGATCGCCGTGGATGCGCCCACGATCGAGCCGCCCGTCTCCGCATTCGACCTCTCGTGGCCGAGCCCGAGTCCGTCCCGCGGCGACACGCGGATCCTGCTCGACGTTCCGGCGAACGGCGGCCCGGCCTTCGTCGCCGTCTACGATCTGCGGGGACGTCGCGTGCGGACGTTGTCCGAGGGAGACCGGGCGCCGGGACGCTACTCGCTCTTGTGGGACGGCCGGGACGAGGCCGGCGCGAGCGTCGCGGCCGGCGTGTACTTCGTCCGCCTGCAGACGGAACACGGTGCCGTGGCGCGGAAGCTGACGCTGCTGCGATGAATCCCCGCGGCGGCCGCGAAACCTAGCGGAGCCGCACGACGCGCCCCACGCGCGTCACGGATCCCGCCTCCATTCGGATCAGGTACACACCGGCTGCCACCCGCTCGCCGAGATCGCCGCGTCCGTCCCAGGACAGGTTCCCCGAGCCGGCGACGGAGTCTCGCGTTTCGATCGTGCGCACCCGACGTCCGGTCACGTCGTAGATCGCAAGCCGCACCGGAGCCGACGCGGGCACCACGTAGGCGAAGTTCGTGGCGTCGCGGAACGGATTCGGCGACACGACGAAGACCGGTTCCGCCGCTCGTGTTGCGATCGCGGGGCCGAGCCCGCCGGGCAGCGCGGCCCCCGGGCCGAGTCGACCGTGCCCGCCCCCCACCGCCAGCTCCCCGTGCCGCTCCAGCCAGTCCGACGCCGACAGGCGCACACCGATGCTGCCGCTCCCGCGCGCGTCGATGGACACGAATCCGCGGTTCGGCAAGGGCACGTCGCACTGGCCGCGATCCCGCTGTCCCCACGCGACGATCGAGCCGTCGGCGCGCAGTGCGAGACTGTGTGACCCGGCCGCCGCCACCGCCACGAAGCCCGCGTTCGGCGCCGGAACGTCGCACTCGCCGTGCGCGTTGAGTCCCCAGGCGACGATCGAGCCGTCGGACTTGATTCCCAGACTGTGCGCATCGCCGCCGGCGACGGCGACGAAGTCCGCGTTCGGCGGCGGCACGTCGCACTGGCCGCCCCAGTTGAAGCCCCAGGCGGCGATCGAACCGTCGGCGCGCACGGCGAGACTGTGCGCACTGCCGGCCGCGATCGCCACGAAGTCCGCGTTCGGCGCCGGCACCTCGCACTGCCCGTACGTGTCGTCTCCCCACGCCACCAGCGACCCATCCGCCTTGCGCGCGAGCGAGTGGTAGTCGCCGCCGTCCACCGCGACGAAGTCCGTGTTCGGCGGCGGAACGTCGCACTGCCCGTAGAGATTGAAGCCGAACGCCGCGATCGAGCCGTCCGACCGGAGGCCGAGACTGTGCTCGGATCCGGCGGCGATCGACGAGAAGCCCGCGTTCGGCGCGGGCACGGTGCAGGCGCCGGCGCCGTTCCATCCCCAGGCGTAGATCGAGCCGTCGGCGCGCAGACCGAGCCGGTGGTTCAGCCCGGCCGCGACGGCGACGAACGCATCGTTTGCGACCGGCACGTCGCGCGCTCCGTGCGTACCGTCACCCCAGGCGAGGACCGAGCCGTCCGGCGCGAGCGCGAGCGCATGTGCGACACCGGCCGCCACCGCCGCGAACCCGACGTTCGGAGCCGGCACCTCGCACTGGCCGGCACCGTCGTAGCCCCACGTGACGACCGAGCCGTCCGCGCGGATCCCGAAGCTGAACAGCGAACCCGCCACGACGTCCACGAACCCCGTGTTCGGCGGCGGCACGTCGCACTGGTGATACGTGTCGTCGCCCCAGGCCACGATCGAGCCGTCGGACCTCAGCGCGAGGCAGTGGTACTCGCCGGCCGCGACGGCGACGAAGTCCTCGTTCGGCGCGGGCACGTCGCACTGACCGAAGAGATTGTCTCCCCACGCCACCACTGTGCCGTCCGCCTTGAGCGCGACGTTGTGCCAGCCGCCGGCGGCGACGTCCACGAAATCCGCGTTCGGAGACGGGACGTCACACTCGCCGTCCGCGTTCCAGCCCCAGGCGGCGATCGATCCGTTCGCACGGATCGCCACGCTGTGGTACGCGCCACCGTCCACCACCGTGAAGCGCAGGTTCGGCGCCGGCACGTCGCCCTGGCCGTACGAGTTGTCCCCCCAGGCGACGATCGAGCCGTCTCCCCGGAGGCCGAGGCTGTGCGCCCAGCCCGCCGCCACCGCGGCGAACCCCGCGTTCGGCAAAGGCACGTCGCACTCGCCGTTGAGGTTGTATCCCCAGGCGATGATCGAGCCATCGCGCGCGAGTCCGAGGCTGTGCGCCCAGCCGGCGGCGACGGCGGTGCAAAGCGCGGGGGCGTCCGCGGCACCGTAGCTCTCCACACCCCAGCGGACGATCGAACCCGGCGGCAATTCGGAGGAGGCGGCCGTTCCCGCCAGGAGCGAAAGAAAGACGCATGCGAGCCGGAAACGGTACACGACGCCCTCTCCTCACGCACGGACCGCGCCGTGCGGGCGGGCGTTCGCCCGATCGCGGAGGGTATCCACGACCGGGCCGCCGACTCAAGCTCCGAGTACTCCGTCGGGCGGAGCTACCTCCGCAGCGCGATCTTCGTGGAGGTCACGGCCCCGGCCACGTCGGCGCGCACGAAGTACACGCCGGAAGGCACAGACCGCCCGGCCTGATCTCGCCCGGACCAGGACAGCTCCAACGGGCCGGCCTCGTGGCGTCCGCGCGTCAGCTCCCGCACGCGACGCCCGGCCGCATCGAACACGGTCACGTGAACGTCACCGCCTCCGGCCGGTACGGTCAACGAGATCGACGTCGCGTTCGCGAACGGGTTCGGACGCACGAGCAACGTGAGCCGCGCCTGTTCGTCCACGACCGGCGCCGCCGTCCCGAGCGTGAGCGCCTGTTCCCACAGACCCGAGTACGCGGTCCCCACGAACAGCGTCTGCCGGGACACGGAGTAGTGCACCGAACGCGTCTCGAGCGTGGGAACCGGGGACACGGCGGGCCAGCTCGAGACGAGACCGGCGCCGGACGTCGCCAGGAATACGTGGCCGGTTGCCGGATCCCAGCTCGCGTCCTCGATCGCGCCGCTCGCGAGATCGATCGCATGGCGCAAGCTCCAGCCCACGCCTCCATCCGTCGTGTCGTAGACGCGCCCGTCCGAGTACACGCAGGACAGGTGATCGCCGTCCGAAGGATCGATGAACAGCTCCACGATGGACAGTCCGCCGCCCGCCGCGGGAAGGCCCGTGTTCCGTGGCGCGAAAGTGGCGCCGCCGTCCGTGCTCCGGACACACGTCGTGGGGCCGTTGGCGGCGAACACTGTCGACGGATCGGCGGGGTGGACCGCGATCTGCGCGCGATCGAGCGTGGAGTCCAGGAGCATGAACGGCGAGAACGGAAGGCCGCCGTCGTCCTGCCGGAAGAGCCCCGCCCCCGGCTGGGAGACGTAACAACGAGAGCCCGTGAGGTGATCGAACGCCACGTCGTGGATCTCGAGGCGATCGTCCAGGCCGGACGGCATCGGCGGGAAACCGAGAAACCAGGTCTGAGCGCCATCGACACTCGCGATGAAGTACTCGCCGTCGATATCGCCTTCGGTCCAGTACCCCCAGCGGAACAAGGCGTTGTCGGACCCCGTCTCGTCCACACTGACGGCCATCCCCTTGAACTCGTCGAGGTACTCGAAACCGACTCCGTAGTAGTCCTGATCCGTCCATTGACCCGTCGCCGGCGATCGGAACGTACGTCCGGAAGCGGCCGCGTACACGGTGCCCGTCGTCCCTTCGACGATCTCGTCGACACCGTAGTTCGGCACGCCGTCGATGCGGAGGGACCAGGTGCTCCCGCCATCCGACGAGAAGCGCAGTCCCCGACCATCCACGAACGTCTCGCTGACGTAGAGAACAGCGGGGTCGACCGGGTCGTGTTCGATCCCGGTGACGTACCCGGTGGTTCCGCGGGAATCCGGCCCGTCCGCCAGAAGGACGTCGTACGTGGATCCTCCGTCGGTGCTCTTCACGACCTGCTCGGTCCGGCTGGAGAAGTACCCACCCGCGCCTCCCCACAGGAGGGCATCCGGCTCCACGGGATCCGGGGCGACGGCGCTCGTCGCCTGCACGTAGCCGAGCGACGCGACGGCGGCGAACGTGGTCCCGTCGTCCGTGCTGCGACGCACGAATCCCGCCACACCCAGAGGATCTCTCAGGCTCGCGTACACCACGTTCGGGGCGGCCGGACTCCGCGCGAGTTCCCGCACATCGTAGATCATGCCGCCGACGCTCCAGGTCGCCCCTGCATCCGTCGTGCGAGCGGAGGCGCCGGAGAGCCCGACGAGCCAGACATCCGGATCGACCGGGGAGATGGACACGGCGTGCACGTCCTGCGGAAGAGTGGCGCCGACCCACGTCCACGTCAGACCCGAGTCGATGCTTCGATACAGCCCCGGGAGCGCCCCGCCCGCCAGACCCGCGTAGAGAGTCGACGGCGAGCTCGGGTCGCTCACGATCGCTTCCACACTCGATCCATCGAATCCCGTGGACGTCTCGTTCCAGCTCGTGCCCGCGTCGGTCGACAGGAACAACGATCCACTCGAACCGGAGCCGCCCATCGTGCCCGCGAGAAGGCGGGCGCTATCCGTATCGCTCACGAGAAGCGAACGGACGGTGGCATCCACCGGCAGTCCGACTGAGCAATCGATCCAGTGGACGCCGGAGTCGTCGGTGCGCCACACGCCGAGACCGCGCGTACCCAGGTAGACGCGCCCTGACTGCGACGGCGCGATGGACATCACCTCGACCATCGCGTGATCGAACGGCAAGTCGACACGACTTGCCGCAAGCGTCGGAGCGGTGATTCCCAGCGACGCTCCGATCGACAGCAGGAGTGCAGTGCGCATGGAGGTCTCCGTCGAGGTGCTCACGAGAGGATCGAGAGCGTCTGGACGTGATTCTATCGCACGCGCAAGCTCCGGCGGGAGAGAATCCCCGATCGGGTGATCCATGGTTCACGGTCCGGGTGGATCCTCTCTCCCGCTCCACCCCACCAGGTACGCGCTGACCCGCCAGTATCCGTAGCCGGAGTCGTCCTTCGGGCGGATGTTCGTTACCGAACACCGGAACTCGTGAGGCCCGGGCGTCATCGTGTCCGTCACGTCCACCACGACCGGCCGCACCGCGTCGCCCGGACACCAGCCGCTGCGGCTGAAGTCCGCGGACCAGCTGCCGTCGAACCAGCGGCGGCAATAGGGATTCACGTCGCGGAACTCGCGGCAGTCGGCGCGCCACGGCCGGAAGCGATGAACTTCGCTGCCGTCGACGAACAGCACGTTCTCCTTGGAGACGAACTCGTCGGCATCCCGGCCGTCGGTGCAGTGACCCGACACGAGATACTGCACCAGGACGCGCGTCGTCCCTTCCGGGACCTCGACGCTCGCGGACAACCCGCCCGCGAGCTCCTTCTCGTGCGTGAACTCGGGTTCGTACACGAGCGGGATCACCCAGGACGGCGGTCCCGGATCCTCGTCCGCCCACTCCTCCATCCAGTCGGGGCGCGATTCCTCCGCGACCGGCTCGAACGTCAACGAGAAGTCCATCCGCCACGCCGGCGACACCCAGGTGTCCACGAAGCCCCGGAACTTGCACTCGCCACGCAGGAGCGGCGCAAGCTGCGAGACGTCGATCACGTGCTCCGTCTCGCCCCCGTATGCCGTGACGAACTTCACGATCTCGATCGGCGGGCCGTCCCGCGGCACGAGCTGGACGTTGCCGGCACGGTCCCACTTGTCGTGTACGGACTGCTCGTCCTTCGGGATCGGGTGCGTGGTGACCCGGGCCAGGATCCGCACGCGGCCGGCCGGCGGATCGAGGCGCAGCGTGCGCTCGATGACGCGACCGTCATCGTGCGCGCGTACCGTGGGCGTGTCCCACCGGGCCGGATCGTCGGGCGTGAAATGGATCGCGTCCCGGTAGAAGACGTGGACCGTCACGGGATCGACGCCATCCGGCGGTCCGGCCGGCGCCGGAGCCGCAATGGCGAGAGTGAACGCCAGAATACGGATTCCTCGGCGTGCCGTGCGCGCGCCGTATCGCCCCGCAGCCGACGGTGCGGTCCGGCCCTGCTCGTGTCGTCGACGACCTCGCATCCCGCCCTCCTGTTTCGTCGGACCACCGCGCGCCCCACCGTCCGCCGAACGTACGGGCGTTCGATTGCGAACGCCTTCGAGGCGTCTCCAGGGACTGTCGCCCGGCCCGGGGATGCTGTCAGTACTTTCCGGAGGCGGAAGTACGAAGCTTGACTCCGCCCCGAACGAGTTGCAAGGTGGGCCTGCCGCGAAGGCTTCGGCCAGGAGGACGTCATGAAACGCTACCGACTTCTCGCTGCTCTCGCGATCGCCCTGCTCGGACTCAGCACCGCCGCTCAGGCCGGCGTTCCGAGTCCCCCGAACTGCTCGTGCGACTTCCCGGCGGGTCCGAATCTGGACTGCCCCGGTCCCGTGTCGGTGAGCGTCCTGCTCCGCGACGCGTTCGATGTTCCCGTCGCGAATTGCTCCGTGGAAGCGAGCTTCTTCGTGCTGCTCGGCAACCTCGATCCGGGACAGGTGATGACGGTCACGGGGGTCACCGACGCGACCGGGGCCGCGACCCTCACGTGGCCGACCGTCTATGGCGACGCCCAGGTCACGATCGACCTGAACGCAACCTGTGTCGGCAACATCGAGATCTGCAAGTCCGATCCGTACGTCGTGCAGTGCACGGAACCGTCGGATATCGATGCCGACACCTGGGGACGCGTGAAGGACGCCTACCGGTAGACCGACCGAGCATGCTACGCTCGCGCGATGAGACGATGCTTCTCTCGCGCGTCGAGCGCCGATGGCCACACCGTTCGGAAACGCGGGGCGGGGATCGCGATCGCGGTCGCCGCCCTGCTCCTCGCAAGCTCCCCGGGGACCGCGGCCGAGCTGCCGCCTCATGATCCGCTCCGCGTCCTGATCGTGAGCGACGAGGTCAATCCGCACAATCTGCCGGACTCGGCGCTCACCCAGCCGGGCGATCTGTCCGCGGCGCTCCTCGGGCCGGGCACGGGCCTGAATCTCGCCGGCGTGACCGAGATCCCCACCGACGATCTCCCCACCGCAACCGCCGCGCTCGAACTGCCGTCGGGTGATCCCGGTGCGTTCGACGTGCTCGTGTACTTCGCTCATCGAATCCCGAACGGCGGCGGCGGTCCCGCGGCGCAGGCCGCGTTCGTCGCGGCCGTGGACGCGTTCCTCACCGCCGGCGGAGGCGTGGTCTCCTTCCATCACGGCGCGTACCGAACCGCCGGCAAGGAGAGCATGGTGGATCTCCTCGGGGGCGAGGCGACCGGCGCCGTCCCGTGGAACACGACCGAGGGGCAGCGCGTGCTGGACGTCTCGAACGGACACTGGGTCGCGACGAACGGCGTGGCACCGGAGGCGGAGATCGGCTACGCCGACGCGGCGAACGGAATTCCTTCGGGCCTGTACCCGTACTTCACGAACGTTCCGGACGAGCGCTACCCGAATCTCGGGTTGCTTCCCGCCGCCGAGTCCGTGGAGATCCTGTTCGCCAGCGACTACGACGAGGGCGGAACGACGCACGTTCTCGGCTGGACGCACCAGCGGGCGGGCTGGCTGGGGCACGTGGTCGTGTACCAGCCCGGCGAGTACGAGCCGAACGCGCTCGACGTCGACGGGAACAACTTCCAGATCCTCGCGAACGCGATCCTGTGGTCCACGAGGGCGAGCGACGTGTCTAGTCCCGTCGAAGCGAGAGTCACTCGTGACGCGCTCCGAGCGTGGCCGAATCCGTTCCGGGACTCGATCCGGTTCAGCGCTCCTTCCGGGCGGCAAGTCGAAGTGCTCGACGTCGCCGGACGCCGCGTCTGGCGAGGGCGGTCGGGTCCGGATTCCCAGGTCTGGGACGGGCGCGACGTCACGGGGCGCCCCGTCGCGGCGGGCGTGTACTTCCTCCGCGACGCGCGCGACGGCCGCATGGCGCGTCTCGTCAAGATGCGCTGATCGTCCCCAGGAGTGACTTCTCGGTCCCTCTGCGGGTCCGAGTCTCCGGAAGCAGCGGCGACATCACCCCCGCGGCGGCCGAAGCCGCCAGAGGAAGGAGCCCCGTGAACCCGGAAACCGTTCAGAGTTCGCTCTCCGAGCTGATTCCCTGGATCACCAAGTACGGCCTGCAGGTCCTCGGCGCCGTCGTCATCCTGGTGATCGGACGTATCGTCTCGAGCGCGGCATCGGGCGCGGTCCGCAAAGCGATGACCCGCGCGAACTCCGATCCGACGCTTCGCAACTTCGTCGCGAGTCTGGTGGGAATCGCGATCCTCGCGTTCGCGGTGATCGCCGCGCTCGCAAAATTCGGCATCCAGACGACGTCCTTCGTCGCGGTTCTCGGCGCAGCGGGCTTCGCGGTCGGACTCGCACTGCAGGGATCGCTCGCGAACTTCGCTTCGGGCGTGATGATGCTGATCTTCCGCCCGATCAAGGTCGGCGATCTCGTCGAGGCGTCCGGCTATCTCGGCATCGTCGAGGAGGTCGGGATCTTCGTGACGACGATGAACACTCTCGACCACCAGCGCGTCATCATCCCGAACGCCACCCTCACGTCCGGCGTGATCAACAACGTAAACGGCAACGGGATCCGTCGCGTGGACCTCACGGTAGGTGTCAGCTACGGAGATGATCTCGAGAAGGCGAAGCGGATCGCCCGAGAAATCCTGGACCTCGACCACCGCGTGCTGAAGGATCCCGCGGCGAGCGTGGGCGTGTTTCAGCTCGCGGACTCGGCAGTGGAGCTCGTCGTCCGGCCTTGGGTGCAGGCCGAGCACTACTGGGACGTCTGGTTCGACACGACGCAGGCTCTGAAGGAGAAGTTCGCGGCGAACGGAATCACGATGCCGTTTCCGCAGCGCGACGTGCACATGCGAAACGTCGCCTAGAGGATTCGACGGGGCCGGCGGAACGTCGCCGGCTCCCGTCGCCATCCGCCTACGCCGCTCGGCGAGACTTCCCGCAGAGCACCGTCTGCGCGCGATCCGGCCCCACCCCGATGAGTTCGATGTCCGCACCGCAGAGCGCCGCGAGGCGATCGAGGTACTTGCGCGCGTTGACCGGCAGATCCTCGAGGCTGCGCACGCCGTCCAGCGGCTCCTTCCAGCCCGGCATCTCCTCGTACACCGGCTCGACCCGCTCCAGCGCGGCGATCGACCACGGGAACTCCGCGGTCTCGCGTCCGTCGATGCGGTACGCGGTGCAGATGCGCAGCGGGTCCACACCCGTGAGGATATCGAGCTTCGTGATCGCGAGCGCGCCGATGCCGTTCACGTCCACGGCATAGCGCGCCGCGACCGCGTCGAACCAACCGCAGCGACGCGGACGGCCCGTCGTGGCGCCGAACTCGCGTCCGCTTTCGCGGAGCGCATCTCCCTCCGGCCCCAGCATCTCGGTCGGGAACGGGCCGTTGCCCACGCGCGTGCAGTAGGCCTTGGCCACGCCCCACACCTCGTCGATCGCCGTGGGACCGATGCCGGCGCCCGTGCACGCGCCACCCGCCGTCGGCGTGGAACTCGTGGCGAAAGGATACGTCCCGTGATCGAGATCCAGCAGCGTGCCCTGCGCGCCTTCGAGCAGCACGCTCTCGCCCCGTCCGATCGCCTCGCGCAGCAGCGCGCCGGTCTCCGCGACCATCGGCCCGAAGAATCTCCCGGCCTCGTGGGCCTCCGTCACGACGGCTTCCGGATCGATCGGCTCCGCCCCGTAGCGACTCACGAGCACGCGGTTGATCTCCTCGACCTCCGTGCGCACGCGGGCCGGCAGCGTGTCCGGCTCGAGCAGGTCACCCACGCGGATCCCGCGACGCAGCACCTTGTCGCCGTAGGCGGGACCGATGCCGCGCCCGG
>JAGQIB010000410.1 GCA_020431545.1 Gemmatimonadota bacterium | reverse complement strand
TGCAGGAGCGGACGTTCATGCGCGTGGGCGGCACGGAAGAAGTCCGCGCCGACATCCGCGTGATCGCGGCCACGAATCGGGACCTTCGCCGCCAGGTGGAGGAGGGACGCTTCCGCGACGACCTGTACTACCGGCTCGCGGTGTTCCCCATCCGCATTCCCTCGCTCGGCGAGCGGCGCGAGGACATCCCGCTGCTCGCGCGTCGCTTCGTTCAGGAGGAGGCGGCGAAGCAGGGACGCGCGCTGACCCTGACGGCGGACGCGGAGGCGCGTCTCGGCGAGGCGGCGTGGCCCGGGAACGTGCGCCAGCTCCGCAACGTCGTCGAGCGGGCCGTGATCCTGGCGGACGCCGACGAGATCGACGCGAGCTGCTTCGACGATCTGGAGCCGGCGGAGCCGGCGCCCGCGGGCGTGGGCGACGAGCCCCGCGCCGCGAGGTCCGGCGAGGACGGCCGAACGCTTCTCGAGATCGGCCGCGACGCGCAGCGCCGCGCGGAGTCGCGCGCGATCCTCGAGGCGCTCGAGGCGACGGGCGGCAATCGTACGGAAGCCGCACGTCGACTCGGCATCTCCTACAAGACGCTGTGGGCGAAGTGCAAGGAGTACGAACTGGGGGAGGAGGCGAAGGGATGAAGCGACCGAGACTCGACATCATGACGTTCCTGCTCCTCGCGGGAGCGTCCGTCGCCGGGGCCCAGGCGATCTCGGACGTGCCGGTGCCGGTGGCGGCGAAGGCACGAACGGACTGGGTACTGGACCACCTCGAGGCGCCCGAGGAGATCGCGCTCGGCACGATCGCGGTCAACGTGTGGGCGCGGATGCTCCCGCGCGGGCTCGCGGCCCCGCTCGTCTCCGCGACGCTCGTGCTCGAGGACGGCGATCCGCCGGAGCGGATCCCGATGCGACGCGTGGAGGAGGGCGCCACGCAGTTCGTCGCCACGCTCGACACGTACGCCTGGGTCGAGGACGCGGCTCACTCGTTCTCGGTGGTCGTGACGGCGGAGGACGGTGAGGCCACGGTGGGCCGCGGGACGATCCGCGCGAAGCCGCGCATCGACGCCAGGGACCTCCTCGTGCTCGACGCGAACGGGTTCGCGCACACGTGGATCGGGAGCGGCGCCGGCGGCTTCACCCCCTCGGGCGAGGTCGACGCCGGGCTCGCGAGCGCGTGCCCGTGGATCGGCGACGTCGACGGGGATGGTCGCGCCGACGCGCTCGTGCCCACCCGGACCGGCGTCCTGCAAGTCCTGCACAACCGGGGCAACGGAACCCTGAATCTGTCCGCGTCGCACCGGTTCGGCCGCGCGGTGGAGGCCGCGATCGGCGACGTGGACGGCGACGGCAAGCCCGATCTCGTCACCGTCTCCGCGGATCGCTCGCTCGAGATCCGCGCGCCGTTCGACGCGGAGCCGATCTTCCAGTCGCTGACGCTCGCGCCGGAACGCCTCGCGCTCGTGGATCTCGACGGCGACGGCGCGGACGAGATCGCGATCGGCTTGCTGGGTTTTGCGGATTCCGACGTGGAGATCTGGAGTCGCGAAGATGGTGCGGAACGTCGCTTCGGCGCACGAAAGCGCCTCCCTCCGCCCGGAAACGCGCGCGGAAGGCTGATCGCGCTTCGCGGGATCCCGGGCGACAACGGGGCTCCGGGCCGTCTCGTGGTGGCCGCGGAGCTCGATGGGGAAGGAACGCTTGAGTCCTGGGGAGGCGCTGCCGATACGGAATCCGGAATGTCCTTCCGGGCGGTCCGGCTGCCCGGGGAGCCGATCGGGGTTCTCCCTGGTCGATTCTCGTCGGCGAAAGATGGGCTCGCGTCGCTCGTGCTCGTCGCCGATGGGAGAAGGGTGGCGTTGATCGAGGTCCGCGAATCCGGGGAAGTGCTCCGGCGCGGAACGCTCGAGAAAGCGCCGGAAGTCCTCGGAGCGATCGATCTCGATGGCGACGGGGACGACGACCTGGTGACGGGTGGGGAGGACCTGAGGCTCTGGATCAACGTCCGGGGCGATCAGTTCCGGGAGGCAGGGGAATCGCCCTACCTCACGGACGCGCCGATCGTGGCGATCGCTTCCGGGAGTCTCGACGAACGGCAACAGCCCGAGCCGGCTCGGAATCGGCCGCGAGCGACGAAGGAGTAGGACAGCATGTTCAAATTCGGTCGGGGATCGAAAAGAGTGGTCGGCCTCGACATCGGGTCGAGCTCGGTCAAGGTCGTCGAGTTCGATCACTCGGGGGAACGGCCCGTCCTGGTCAAGTTCGGTCGCTGCGGTCTGCTTCCGGAAGCCATCGTGGACGGCGAGATCATGGACCGCGACGTGGTGGTGGATACCATCGCGGAGCTCATGGAAGTGAATGACATCGCTTCCAAGGAAGTGGTGACCGCGGTCAGCGGTCGCGCCGTCATCGTGAAGAAGATCCAGATGACCTCGATGACGGACGAGGAGGCGCGCGAGGCGATCCGCTGGGAAGCCGAGCAGCACATCCCGTTCGACATCGACGACGTCTCGCTGGACTTCCAGATCCTGAACCGCGACGCGGACCCGGAGAAGATGGACGTGCTCCTGGTCGCCGCGAAGAAGGAGATGCTGGAGGCCCGGGCGGACCTGATTCGCGCGGCCGGCCTCGCACCGGCCATCATCGACATCGACTCGTTCGCGGTCCAGAACGCGTTCGAGCACAACTACGAGATGCCCGAGGGCGCCGTGACGCTGCTGCTGAACGTGGGCTGCTTCGTCACGAACGTGAACATCGTGAAGGACGGCGTGCCGTACTTCACCCGCGACCTCTCGTTCGCGGGCAACGCGATCCTCGAGGCGGTGCAGAAGGACCTCGGCGTGGACTACGACGAGGCCAATGAGATTCTCGAATCGCCGGACGACGATCGCCGCGACGACCTGACCTCCATCGTGGGGCTGGTCGGCGAGGAGCTCGCGGTCGGCATCGAGAAGTCCCTGTCGTACCTGCGGGCGGCGGGCGAGGCGGACCGGATCGATCGGATCGTCCTCTCCGGCGGCAGCTCGTACGCGCCGGGACTGCGCGAATCGATCGAGAAGCGGCAGGGGTCGCCGGTCGAGATCGCGAATCCGTTCAAGAACGTGAGCTACGACGACGCCGCCTTCGGCGACAGCGATCCGGAGAATCTCGGACCGCAGTACATGGTGGCGGCGGGTCTGGCTCTGCGCGCGGGAGGTCAGTGACATGATTCGCATCAACCTTCTGCCGCAGGACGCGCGGAAGTCCCGCCGCGGAGGCGGCGGAGGCTTCACGCTCGACAAGACCAAGGTCGTGCCGCTCGTGGTACTCGCCCTGGTCCTGACGGCCTGCACGTCGACCCTGATGATCCAGGGCGCCCGCGTCTCCTCGGCGGAGCGTGAGGTGGCGGCGGCGCGGGCGGAGACCGAGCAGTACAAGAAGACCATCGCCCTGATCGACGACATGGTCCGCAAGGAGCAGGAGCTGAACCGTCGGCTCGCGCTCGTGGACACGCTCGACAAGGACCGCTTCAAGACGGTCCGGGTGATGGATGAAGTGGCGCGGCGGGTGCCGCGGTACATGTGGCTGACCTCGCTCAAGAACGTCACGCCGGATCGGGTCGCGATCGACGGCTACGCGTTCTCGAACCTGGTCGTCTCCGATCTGATGTCGAGTCTGGAGAAGTCGGAGATGTTCCGGGAAGTCGAATTGAGCGGGGTGAGGCGGAAGGTCGTCGACGGCCAGAACGCGGTGAATTTCACCGTGACCTCGGGCGTCGATGTCGCCCGCCTCGAACGTGAGAGCGAGTCCTAGGGAGGCCGGCATGGGCAACATCGATTTCAAGGATCAGAACGTCCAGATCGCCGGTCTCGTGATCTTCGTGTCCCTGGTGATCGTGTACGTCTTCTTCTTCAGCGCCATGCTCCCGTTCGGGTTCAAGGCGCGCGGGGAGGAGATCGCGAGGCTGGAGACCGAGTACGAGAAGCTCTCGGCGGATCTCATGAAGGCGAAGCAGACGGCGAGCCGCCTGCCGCAGGTCAAGGCCGAGTACGAGGCCCTGGCCACGAAGTGGGAAGAGGCAAAGACGCTCCTCCCGACCGAGAAGGAGATGGCGGAGCTGCTGTCCCAGGTCACGGTGGCGGGGCAGCGTTCCGGAGTCGACTTCCTGAACTTCGAGCCGAAGGCTCCGGTCGCACGGGAGATCTACCTCGAGAACCCGATCGACGTGAAGGTGCAGGGTGGCTACCACGAGATCGGCCTGTTCCTCGGCCGCATGTCGAACCTCCCGCGCATCGTGAACGTCAAGTCGATCGATCTCAAGAACGTCACGAATCCGGATGACCCGGAGGCTCCGGATCTCGTGGAGGCGAGTATGAGCCTCGCCGCGTACGTGCTGTCCGACGCCGCTTCGCAGGCGCAGGGTGCACCGGCCACTCCGGCCGGCAAGACTCCCCCGGCGCCCGCTCAGCCGAAGGGAGGTCGCGGTGGTCACTAAGGTGCGAGTTGTCGTCGCCCTGTCGGGCCTCGTGATGATCCTGGCCGGTTGTGGCGACGGCGGGGTCAGCGGGTTCACCGGCGGAACGAGCTCCAAGGACAAGCAGCCGATCCCGCCCGCGGTCAACGCGGCGGCGGGAGTCGGGGTGGCGCACGCGGCAACGCCGGACGCCAGCCCGTCGATGGAAGGTCCGGCCGCCACGTCGAAGGCGCCCGAGACCATGGACGTGGACGACGTGGACTCGGAGTCCCCGATCCGTTCCCAGTCCATGCAGTACCGGGCCGACCGGATGCGGGATCCCTTCCTGTCGCTGATCGGCGACTCCGAGGGTTTCGGCGAACTGGTCGATCTCTCGGTCGTGACCCTCGTGGGTGTGGTGCTGGGGGAGAAGCCGTTCGCGGTCGTCGAGAACGCCGAGGGCATCAGCTACGTTCTGCACGAGGGTGATCGCGTGAAGAACGGGCGCGTGGTCGAGATCCGCGAAGAGGGCATCAAGTGCTCGCAGACGGTGCTGGGCTACACGACGACGGTGCAACTCAAGCTCGAGGAGCAGAAGAAGGTCGGGAAGACCGGAAAGGGCGGAAAGAATGTCGGTTGATCTGATTCCCCGGAAGGGGCTGGCGCTGGGGCTGGCGATGTTCGCGCTCACGGCGCTCGCCGGGTCGGCGCAGGCCGCCCGGCCGGAAATCGATACGGCCGGCATGGCCGCCATCGACATCGACGTGCAGGGCGCGACGGTGTCCTCGGTTCTCCGGATGTTCTCGGAGTTCTCGGGGCGCAACATCATCGCGGGGCCGGAAGTCAGCGGCAAGATCACGGCGAAGCTGGACGGCGTGCCGTGGCTCGTGGCGCTCGACAACGTGCTCCGCGCGCACGGTTTCGCGTGGGAAGAGACGGCGGACGGCGACATCATCCGCGTGACGACGTCCGAGAAGCTCTCGAACGAGCGTCTGAACGAGGAAGTCGTCGAGCGACGTCGTGAGGAGTTCCTGCCGCTCGAGACGGAGATCATCAAGGTCTCCTACGCCTCGGCGGAGGAGATGCAGGAGCCGCTCGAGATCCTGCTCTCCACCCGCGGCAAGATCGAGACCGACGAGCGCACGAACGCGCTCATCGTGACGGACATCGGCTCCCGTCTCGGCCGCGTGCGCGAGATGGCGAAGATCCTCGACTTCAAGACGGCTCAGGTCGAGATCAACGCCGAGCTCGTGGACGTCGACACCCGCGCGATCCGGGACCTCGGCATCTCGTGGGACGTCACCGGTCTGAACCAAGGCGACGCCAGCGGCAGCGGCAGCGTGGACGCTACCGTGCCGGGAGTCGGCGTGGTGAACTTCAACCTCACCGGCACCGACGCGGACTTCACGTCGCAGCTCCAGGCGCTGGCCCGGGACGACAAGGCGAAGATCATCTCGAACCCGCGGATCACGACGGCCGACAACAAGGAAGCCAAGATCATCGTCGGCAAGAAGATCCCGCTGGTGGTCTCGGACGAGTCCGGCAACGCGGTGACCGAGCTCACGACCGTGGGCATCAAGCTCACCGTGGTGCCGCACATCAACCAGGACGACCGGATCACGCTCGACATGCACCCCGAGGTCTCCGACCTCTCGGCGCAGGCGACGGTCCAGGGCGGCATCATCATCGTGACGTCGGAAGCGCAGACGCGCGTGATCGTCGAGAACGGCCAGACGGCCGTGATCGGTGGTCTGATCCGCACGAACGAGTCGTCCGTAGACCAGGGCGTTCCGTACCTGAAGGACATCCCGCTGCTCGGC
>JAGQIB010000409.1 GCA_020431545.1 Gemmatimonadota bacterium | reverse complement strand
TGTAGCCGAGCCCCTGGACGTCGACGCCGGCGTAGACGTCGTACGGGTTGCGCCCGAGCGCGATCGCCTTCGCGCGCGAATCGGCGAGATTCGTGCCGGCGCTCCAGCCGAAGTTCAGGAACATGGAATCGCTGACGCGGCCACCGTCCTCCAGGAACATCGCGTTGCGATCGTTCAGCTCGTTCTGCCAGGCGATCGCGCCGTTGTCGATCATCGCGTCGTACCACTGGATCTGCTGCCCGGGGAGCTTGTTCGCCTGGAAGTACTGCAGGAAGCCCTGCATCTGCAGCGCGAGCGTCGAGTCGCCGCCCGCGGTCTCCTGATTGATGAACCAGCCGTCGAATCCGTAATGATCCGCGACCTCGATCAGTTTGTCCGCCACGGGAAACGTCGCGCCGTTCTGCTGCACGAAGTCCTGCACCCACCCGATCTGGCCGCCGAAGACGTTCGGGGGAAAGAACACGGTCCCCAGCACGGGCACCCCGTTCTTGTGCGCGGAGTCGATGACGTCGGCGGTCGGCGCGAGGATCAATCCCTCGCCGGCCGAACCGCCCCAGAACACGAGCAGGTCCACGTACGGCCAGTACCCGAACGCGTACGTGTCGAACACCGGCGCGCCGAGCGACGGGTTTCCGCTCGTGCTCGGATACATGATCGAGATCGCGGTGACTCCCGCCTCGCCTTCGCGGGCGTGCGGATTCACCTGAGTGGCCGGATCGGTGAAGCGGTCGGCGAGCGGGACGCTGCCGCGGTTGTACGGAGCGTCGGGGTCGGACGCGGGGGTCCAGTTCAGAAGTTCGTGCGGAAACCAGTAGGACGCGTAAGGCTGCCCCGCCGTCCCGCCCGTGGCCGCCGCGGCCGGAGCGATCCGACCCGCGAGGGCGAGGAGCAAGGCGGCGACCAACCCGAGGCGACGGGGGCGGACGGGGATCACGACGGGGCTCCGGATGCGGGGGCGGGATTCGGGCTCGGCCCGAAGTGTAGCAGGTCGCGGGGGGTGGGAGGCGGGCGAGGCATTCCCACCGGGTCTGACGACGGTAGCGAGCCGACCACCTCAGGGGTATATTGTAACCTGCTTGCTCTCACCCGCTCGAAAGAAGGCCCACTTTGGAGCATGCGCTTCGCCTCGGCACCACACGGTCGGTCCTCTCCGTCGTTCCTCTGCTCCCGTGGTGCGCGTCAATCGCCTCGGCCGCCGAGGTTCCGGCGAGTGCGCTCTCCGACGCGCGCCAGATGGATCCTTCGCTCGTGGATTCCGAGGCTCAGGTGTTTCTGCACCCCCAGGTCGCGGCCGGCCTTCCAGGACAGATGCTGGCACTCGACGCCGGCTCGTCGTCTCGGAGCGTCGCCGCCCTCCTCGGGGACGGTGGCCGTTTCTGTGTCGGTTTCCTCTCACAGCCGGATCGAACGCTCACCGAGTCCTTGTTCTACGGCTCCAGCCCCCCCGACCTCCAGGGGCTGATGGCCGCACGGGTCGGACCGATCCGAGTCGGCGCGGCCTATCGCCGCGGCCGGAAACAGGCAGACTCCTTCGACGAGACGTTGAATCCATCCACTCTCGATCAGCGTTCCCAAGCTCGCTCCTACGAGCGCGAACGTGACGAGGTCGCATTCGGCTTCGGATGGTCGCACCGAAGCGCCTACGTCGATATCACGGCACTGCGTGGCCGGTGGCAGCGTCGTTCGCGATGGACGGAGGAAGAGGGCTTTCAAGTTCGGAGCGATCTGGATGCGATGCTGGACACGTCGTGGCGCTGGGGCGGCGCCATGCGCGCCGGGTTCCCGCTGGGCGCTGACACCCGAATCGAGTTCTTCGGCGGCTTCTTCGATCGTCGAGCGGACTTCAACGCCTCGCAGTGGCTCATCGTCGAAGCGGACTTCAATGCGGCGGAGACGACGTACGGACACGAGTGGAAGGCGCTAGCGAGCATCGGGAGACTCTGTGGGCACTCCTGGCTCGTCCGCTTGCACGGAGGTTACGAGGACGTACGTGACCCGGGCAGACCCTCGGGCACATACTACGTCGAGGCGACCTTGCCGCGGCAGCAACGAGAGACCGTCGGCATCTCGCTGGAGCGGCCCGGCTGGTGGGACACGACTCTGTACGCGGGTGCGATGACGACGCGTTTGCGCCGGAGTGAGCACCAGATCGAGTGGCGTTCGGCGACCAGCTTCGGCCGTTCCGGATTCCACGATGTGGCCGTGTCGAACTCGTTCGGCTGGGGCGCATCGCGGACCGTCGGCGACTTCGACCTGGCGGCGCAGGTGTCCTCGACGCTGAGTCTATCCAACCCGATCGCTTCTCTCGACGCCGCCATCCGGTTCTGAGTGGCGCCGCGGGATCGGAGGTAGCAGATGCAAAAGGGACTCGAGGGCCTCCGCACCCGCGCCTACTCCGGCAGTGAGATCTACGAGAAGTCCCTCGAGGTCGCATTCGGGCCGGCCTTCCGAACACTGGCAGGGCCATATCTGATCCTTCTGGCTTTGCTGCTCGTCCCCGAGCAGATCATGGCCGCGCGCGCGTGGCAGAACTTCATCGAGAATCCCGAACTCGTGACGCTCGATCTCCCGAAGTTCCCCTACGTGGACTGCGCGCCCGGGCTAAAGTCAGTGCTCTGGCTCATGCCGCTCACCTATCTCGTCAACGTCATCCTGATGCACTACGTGTGGCTCCGCGCGCGCACGGTGGTCACAGGCGAACCCGAACCGTTCCTCGTGACGGCACGCCGGACCCTCGACCCGATCCGATTGGCGAGCCTGATCCTCTCGGGTCTGGTCGCGGGACTAGCCATTCTTCTCGGTGCCGTGGTCTTCCTGCTTCCCGGGGTCGCACTCTCCGTTCAGTTCGCGCTGCTCCCGGCCGCCGTGGTGGCCGGTGAGAAGCGTTTCCACTTCCCATTCGCGCAAACGCTAGCGACGGTTCGCGGGCGTTTCTGGCGAACGGCTGGTGTCCTCGCGATGAACGCCGCGGCGTTCGGGGTGCTCTCGCTCTTGGTCACGATACCGGCGTTCCTCGCAGCCCCGAAGCTGCATCGGGCGATGACTCCGCAGGACGCTTCCCGGTTGATTCAGGAGCTCGCGGAATGGGGAGCGAGCCCACTCGCGATCGGCGTGGGTCTCGCGAGCGACATCATCCAGGTCCTGTCACTCGTCGTGATCGCGGTGGCAACGACAATCATGTTCGTCAACTACAACGCGGTCCCGTGTGAGGCCGAACCCTCCGAATCTCAGCGCGCGCACCGAGCCCGTGAGGACCTTCGGGATATCTTCGACCAGGAGCAGCTCGCCGAGCGACAAGACCTCGCGGACGTTGCGGGACGGCTCGACTACTCGAGCTACACAGATTCCTCCCTGGTCGACAGCTACCGTCACATCAAACGCGAGGAGCATCCGGACACGCTCCGGGCTCTGCTGGCGGAGATCCGCCGCCGGGCGGCGCGCGGGGACGGGGCCTCCTAGTCGAAGGGGAGTAACCCCACGTGGGGCGAACGGACCGATGTCCGTCCGCCCGCGGCTGAGGTGGCGCAGTCCGGGAAATCAGTGCAACACGGTGATCCGCCCCGGCGCCTCGCCGTCACCCCGCACGAAGTAGACTCCCGCCGCCACCATCTCTCCCAGATCGTTCCGCCCGTCCCAGCGCGCCTCGGCTCCGCCGTCGATCGGATGCAGCGCGAGCCGCGCGACGCGACGCCCGGCAACATCCACGATCTCCGCCGTGGCGCCCTCCGCCGTCGGCCGCAGGTACTGCACGAGTGTCTCGCCGCCGGGCGCGGGATTCGGCTGGATCCGCCAGACCGGACCGCCCGTTCGCGGGTCCGCGATCACGCCGACGTCTCCCCCACTCTCGTGCACCGTCATCCGCGACGGGACCGCGACCCCGGTCAGGTCCTGCACCACGTGCGTCCCCGCCGACCCCGGCCACGTGATCCGCACATCTACCGTCGCCTGCCCGGGCAGCCCGAAGTGCGCGGCGATGTCGTTCTGCGACGAGAATCCGCCGTGCGCCTCGATCTCGCGGAATCCGAGCAGATGCCCGGCGTCTCCGAGGAAGCCCGCCTCGTAGACCGCGACCTTCGCGCCGATGCCGCTGCGATTCGAGAAGCCGGCGCCGAGATCGTGGAAGTGCCCCACGAGCGTCAGCGAGAGCCAGTCGGAGTCGTTCTCCTGGTTGATGTAGAGCGCGTTGTCGTTCGGCGAGTGCTCGTTCCCCACCGCGAGATCGAGGTCACCGTCCAGGTCGTAGTCGGCCCACGCCACGCCGTCCGTGCTGCCGAGTCCGAACTGCGCGCTCTCCGTGAACACGAGATTGCCTTCGTTCACATAGAGGTAGTTCGAGTCGGCCGAGCCGAAGTCGCCGTTGCCCACCGCGAGATCCAGATCGCCGTCGTTGTCGTAGTCGGCCCACGCGAGCGTGTTGGGATCCCGAAGCCCGAACTGCGGGATCTCCGCGAACGTGCCGCCGTCGTTCCGGTACAGGTAGTTCTGTCCGCCGTCCCAGTTCGCCACGGCGAGGTCGAGGTCGCCGTCGTTGTCGGCGTCGCCCCAGCCGAGAGACGTCGTGTCGCCGGTCCCGTACTCCATTCTCTCCGTGAACGTGCCGTCGCCGTTGTTCACGTACAGGTAGTTCTGCTCCACGAATCCGAAACCGCCGTTGCCCACGGCGAGGTCGGGGTCGCCATCCTGATCGAAGTCTCCCCACACCACGGACTGCGTCTGCCCGGCGCCGAACTGCAGCGTCTGCGTGAAGACGTTGTTGCCGCCGTCGTTGCGATACAGGTAGTTCTCCTGCGCCGATCCGAGGATGCCGTTGCCGACCGCGACGTCGAGGTCGCCGTCGAGATCGTAGTCCGCCCACGCGAGGGCGATCGTGATCGTGAGGAAGTTGCCGAAGCGCGTGCGCGTGGTGAACGTCCCGTCGCCGTTGTTCTCGAACAGGCGGTTCGCCGCGAGCCGGTTGCCGACCGCGAGATCGAGGTCGCCGTCGTTGTCGCAATCGGCCCAGGTCAGGGTGAACGTCTGGCCCTGCTCGAACTCGTCGAACTGCGAGAACACGCTGCCGCCGTCGTTGCGGAACAGCCAGTTCTGCGCACCGGTGTTGCCCACGGCGAGATCGGGATCGCCGTCGCCATCCGGGTCGCCCCAGGCGACGCAGATCGTGGGGCCGCCGCCGAACTCGAGCTGCTCGGTGAAGTCGGGGGGCGCCGCGGACGAGGAGCGCGCGGCGAGGAACAGGAACGCCAGGGGGAGAATCGACGCCGTGGCGCCGATCGAGGGTCGAGTGGTCATGGGGTCGCCTCCGTTGGTGCCCCGGAGGGGCTGATGCCCGCAAGGCTGGCCGCCTTGCGAGCAATACCATCACCACCAGAATAGCGAGCGTCAAGGCGCCGAGACGTCAATTGTCGGTATCTCAGGCGCCCCAGAATGGACACCGACGTTCATTGCTGGCAACGGCATCCCTCTTGACGAATGCCCCGCACGGACTTACCGTGGTCGGAATCCGAGGAACGACCCGATGAAGAAATCCCGGCCACCCGGCGGACTCCCGCCCGGCTACCGACCGATCTGGCGGGCGCTCGCGAGCGCCGACGCGTCGGCCTCGTCCCGCGCGGAGCTGGCCCGCCGCCTGGGCGTGTCCACCCACACGATCCAGCGCATCCTGGTCGACGCCTCGCCGCCCGACTTCCGCCGCGAGCAGAGCCGGAGGCTCGCGATGTCCTGGGTGCGCACGCTCGCGCGCCTCGCCCGGGGACTCGACGCGGATCCGCGCGCCTGGATCGAAGGCGTCGGCGTCGAGTGGACGGATGAAGTCCGCGCGGCCGCCGAGGGCGACGGAGGTCGCCGACCCGGCCGCCGCGACGTCGCGACCGGCGCGATCGACCGCATCCGCTCGCGCGCGGAGAGCGGGGATCCCGAACCCGTCCACGCCGCGGTCGTTCCGCTCGGCCCGTTCGAGGGATTCTTCCGTCGCTATGTGGAGCGGCTCGTGGGCGCGGTGGACCCCGCCTGGGGCGTGCGGTGGGTGCGCGCATCCGCCGAGGAGGTGGTGCGGGCATTGCTTCCGGGCGGCGAAGTGGATCTCGGGGTGGGTCTGTTCGAGACCCCCTACCTCAAGAGTCGCGGGCTCGAGTTCGTCTCGGTCCCGGGTTGCCGGCCGTCGCTGGCCGCGCTCCGGGTGACGGCCGCCGAGAACCCGACTCCGCCTCCCGACTGGAACGATCTGATGAGTCCCGCCCGCACCGCGGACTCGATCTTCCTGGTCCGCGAGAACGATCCCGCCGCCGGGCTGCTCGTCCGACAGTGGAACGTTCCGCCGGAGCGTGTCGCCGCGCGACGCCGCCCGACCGCGGCCGCGCTCGCCGACGAACTGCTGGCCGAAGCCGCCCGCCTCGATCGCCCCACGATCCTCGTGGCCGACGAGTGGACCGTGGGGTCGGCCCACGCGGCGCTCGACACGCGCGATGGCTTCGCGCCCCACTGGCGCGCCGAGCGACTGCTCCCTCCCCCCGGCGACGAGCCGCGCTATCCGCTCGGCCTCGCCATTCGGGGCGGAGAGCCGCTGCTTCCGCTCCTGCGCGAGGCCGGAGACACGGAGCTGTTCGGCACCGCGCGTCCTGCGACTGCCGCTCTCTACGCCGACTTGCTGTTCGAGATCGCGAGATCGCCCGCGGCGGTCGTGGTCTCCGACCCCGACTCCCGCGGCGTGGTCGGACCGCGTCCGCTCCCGCACTTCGAGGAGGCGGGCCCCGAGTTCCGACGGGATCTCGTCCGCCGCCTGCTCGCCACGCTCGCCGCCGCCGTCCCCGCGGAGGAACACGCGATCGCCTGGCGCCGGGCCGTGGAAACCGCACGTGCGATCACGCCGCCGGAGTGGCTGCCGGCACTCGGGCAGGCCGCGGAGTCACTGTCCGGTCAGCTGCATCCGGGCCTCTGTCGATCCTGTTCCTGCTCGCTGCACGAGAACCGCGGCGCCGCGGAGATCTACTGTCGGTACTGCGCGAACGAAGACGGGGAGCTCCGACCGCGCGAGGAAGTGCTCGGAATCCTCACGCACTGGATGCAACGCTGGCAGGGCGGGCTGGACGAAACCGAGGCGCGACGTCGCGCGGAGCGGTTCATGAGCGCGATGCCCGCCTGGGCGAACACGTAGCGCGGACTCCGGTGGCATGACTCAGCCGCGGCCGACGTACTTTCGCGCCTCGGCGACCTCCGGGCGTCCGGCGTCGGCCTTCTTCCAGTACTCGAGGAATCGCGCATACTCGCGTTTCGCGGCCGCCGAGTCGCCGATCCGAGCGAGAAGCCGGGCCCTCTCCAGAACGTACAACGGCTCGAAGAACGCAACGTACTGGTTGTCGAGTCCCGGAGTGTTCAGCGCCTCGTACTTCGCGATCGCGGTCGGCAGGTCCCCTCGGGCGGCGGCGAGACGCGCTTCCCAGTCCCTCAGCGGAGGGTTCTCGACTCGCAGCATGAGGTCGATCAGCGCGGGCTGATTCAGGAAGAACCTCTTGGGAGTGCCGGTGCCACGCCGAAAGAATTCCTCGGCCGATGCAAGCTCGCCGCGGGCGAGCGCGACCTCTCCGCGCAATCGATCGGGCACCCCGGCCACCGCCGGATGCGATGCCACGGAATCCAGGTCGCTCGCGAGGGCGAGCGCCTCGTCGGAGCGGCCGAGCCGAGCCAGCGCCGCGCACTCGAACTCGCCGAAGATGGAACGGAGCGCCGGCGCCAGGCGCGAATCGCCCCGGAAACTCTCCCAGCTTTGCTGCGCCAGTCGCACGGTCCCCTCCCAGTCGCGATCGCGAAACGCGATCTCCGCCTCGAACATCGTGCCGATGGCGGGCTCGGCACCGAACCCCATGGAGTTCCGGAACCTTCGACTCGTGGCCCATCCCTCTTCCATCGCCCGGCGGGCCTCGTCATGGCGACCGACGGCGAGGAAGACGCGACCCCGCATCTCGTCCAGACCCAGGATCGTGGCGTCACGCTCCGGCGTGGTCTCTTCCCAGCGTGCGAGTTCCGCCATCGCTTCGTCGAACCGCCCGAGGGAGGCGAGAGCGATGGTCCGCCCCGAGTAGGCGGTGAAGAACGTGGGGTCGATCTCGAGCGCGTGGGCGTAGCTCTCGAGTGCCCGCTCCGGCTGTCCCACGGTGAGGTAGAGCTCGCCCAGACTGTCCCAGGGGTTGGGTTCCGCGGGTTCCAGACGACGATAGGCCTCGAACTCGCGGATGGCGTCCGCGTAGCGGCCGAGATCGCGCAGACGATACGCGTAGGAGTTCCGGAGCTGTGGCGACTGAGGGTTTGCCCGGACGCCGCGCTCCAGGATCCCGAGGCCGGCCTCCACGTCCCCCTGTTTCGAACCGACGATTCCGTTGAGCGCGACGTACGCCCCCGCCTCGTCCGGATACCGATCGACGAGGCGCTCGAAGATCTCGATGGCACGCTCGTCGTCCCCGGCGTCCAGGGCACCACCCCCCTCGAGGTACAGTCGGGAGCGCTCCGGCAATCGATCCGCCTGGGCCAGCGCTTCGTCGCGATACCGTCGAGCGCGCGCGTCGTCGCCGAGCGAGGAATAGGTCGATGCGAGCCGCGCGCGGGCGAGCGCGAAATCGGCATCGATCTCGATCGCGCGCTCGAACGAGGCGACGGCGTCCGCCAGCCGAAGCGCATCGAACGCGCGCACTCCCTCCTCGTAGGCCTCCCACGCCGCGAGAGAGGTCGACGTGACGTCGGTCACCGCCGTCGCGGCCGGAGTCGCCGGCAACTCGAGCCCTCGCCGGATGTCGAGCGCGAGCTGATCCACGAGCGGGAAGACCTCGGTGCCGCTCGCGTTCCTCGCGAGCAGGACGCGCCCCGTCTCCACGTCCTCCACCTGCACGTCGATGCGGATCGTATCTCCCGACTTGAAGATCGAGCCCACCACGACCGCGCCCGCCCCCG
>JAGQIB010000408.1 GCA_020431545.1 Gemmatimonadota bacterium | reverse complement strand
GCCCACCGAGAGCAGGCTCGCCGCGAGCGACGAGCGCAACCCGAGGAACAGGCCGGTCACGAGGACCGGCAGATAGTAGAAGTTGAGCAGGGAAGCCCGGTGAACCACGAGGAAGTTCATCAGAACGACGCCGAGGAAGATCGTTCCCACGACGATCGGTTCGAGATGCCGCACCACGCCGGGTCGGAACACCTTGATGTTCGTGTTCAAGCTCGAACCTCACTCGGGTCCTGCCCCGCGTGCCGGCTGCGAGCCGTGAATCGGCGCGCCGGGCCCGTGAGGACCACCCTTCGCGAAAATCGGCACCCGGGGGCGGGGGCTTTATGCCCCCCGGCCCCGCAGGAGCTCGTCCCGGGGAAGACCGGTCGCGGAGATCCCGCCCGGAGGCGGCCCGGCGGGCGGTTCGGCCGGGCCGCCGGGGCTTGGGAACCGGTGCCGATCCGCCGATAACATCGGAACGACCGGGAAGCGCTCAACCGGCGCCCCCCCCAGGAACAGCCACGGCCAGGGCAACACGAGCGGAGGACGCATGGCGGGAGATCCGAAGGTCTTTGCGGGCGACTGGATCGAGATCGAGGGGGACGACCAGAAGGGCGTGCCCCGCAAGGTCCGGGCGGTGATCACGCGGACTCCGGATGCGGTGGACCCGCGCCATCGCGCCGAGGTCGTGTATCTGGACTCCCGGGGCCGCGCGATCAACGAGGACGTCGTGTGGACCGGCGACCACTGGGCGTTCGCGATGAAGGGACCGTGCGGTGGCTTCGCCGACCAGAACTCCAGCATGGTCATGTACGTTCGCACTCTGCGCGATGGCGGCTCCGGCCGCTGACGTCTAGCCTCCCGGCAGCGTTCCTCTTCCCATCGCCTCCGCCACTCGCGTCGCCGCCACGGCGACGAACGTGACGAGCGCCCACGCGACCACGCCGGCCGTGGCGCCGCTGCGCGAGCGCTCCCCGGCGAAGACGGCGAGACCGATCGACCACAGAACGAGTGTGGCGAGTGAGAACAGATCGATCTGGCTCGCCGCCGCGTGGATCCATCCGTGGGAGAACGTCTCGGGCACGATCCCCGCGAGGCTCGTGAGTCCGGTGATCGGGGCGGGGGCGACCGAGCCCAGAGTCCAGGCCGTGGAGTCGGCGAGGCTCCCGAGGTAGCGGGGAACGAGACCGTAGCCCGCGACGACGAGCGCTCCCCGGGCGGTGATCGGAACTCCGGCCGCGAGCGCGGCGGTGCCCAGCACCAGAGCCGCGAGTCCCAGGCGCACGACGCCTCCCACCGGTGCGCTCGCGACCGCGATCCAGCGAGAGGACCGGAGCGACTCGGCCGCGGTGGCGCGGGCCTCCTCCGGCAGATCCAGGGCGGCGAGGCGCGCCTCGGTCAACCTCACGAGCGGGATCGTGGCGAGGAGTGACACGGCGATCGAGAACGTCAACACGGGCACGATCGGACGTCGCAGCATCAGAGCCCGGAACGTCCGATGCGGTCGAGCGAGCACGGTGAGCAGCGCAACGAATCCCACGAGATTCTCCCGTTCGGTCGGGTCTCCGGAGAGCGACCCGAGCGTGATGGAGGGTGACCGGGTGGGCCACCCTCCCGTTCCTTCGCGCGAGGAGGGACCCGTCGGGCGAATCCGTTCCCCTGCGATCGTTCGCTCGTTCCGCGGCCGGCTCGGCCGCTCTCGTTTCGCCGCTAGTTCCCCGTGCCGCAGCCGATGCCCATCGCGATGGAGCCCACGAGCGCGATCTCGGGCTGCAACGTGAAGAGTCCGCCCCACATCATGGCCATTCCCGCCATGCAGTAGAAGCCGGCCATGCCGCCGCGCAGGCTCTCCACCTGCGACGGAGCCGACGGAGGCCCGGAGGGCGTCGTCGGAGTGGTCGCCGTGGCCGCGAACAGTCCGACCGCGAGGGCGAGGGCCCCGATCCGGTGCGCGCCTCGTGCGCGACGCGCCCTCATCCCCAGCACCCGTTCGCGTAGCCGCCGACCAGCGCGCCGCCGACCGCCCACGGGTTCGCGAAAACGAATCCGAGACCGAGCACGGTGCCGTACGCCATGCACACGCCGGGGCGTCGCCCGCCCACGAGCGTCTCGAGCGATCCGGCGGACGACTCGTCCGGCGCTCCGGAGCCGCTCGTCATCGGGAATAGGGCCAGGGCCAGTGCTCCGGCGATGATTCTCTTCCTCACGATTCCTCTCCTTTCGGGGGAGCGAGTTCCAGCACCTGTCCCCTCCAGTGTCGCCGGAGGGCCGCGAGGGAGAACCGGACCCGGCCCAGTGCCGGGTCGACGATCAGACTGCCGCCACGTGGATCCGCCGCTTCGAGCACGACGAAGTGTCCCGGCCGGAGCCACAGGACGGCCGGGGTCGCGACGGCTCGCGGATCGCGTGACGACTCCGTGCGCAGGACCGCCTCGAACCCCCGCCGTCGCGCCGCGGTCGCGAGATCCCCGAATCGCGCCCCGTTCTCCTGCCACACCATCTCGCTCGTCAACGAGTCCCGCCTCGCCGGACAGCCGAGTCGTTCCAGCGCATAGGCGAGCGCGGCCGGACCGCAGTCGGAGCGCGCGCGCTGCCGGATGCCCGCCTCGGGATCGATCGACACGGCTCCCGCCCGCCACGCGCCCCATCGCTCGAGCGGATGGCTCGATTCGGCGACGCGTGAGAACGCGACCGCGACCGCGACGAACACGAGCAGACCCGACCCCGCGACCCATCTCCTCACGAGCGCTCCTCCGCTTCGCCGGGCAGCACCTCCGCCATCCAGCGCCTCAGCACCGAGGGCCGTTGACGGCCGCGCCGCGCGTCCACGCATCGGCCGTGCAGGTCGTACAGGAGGGTCAGCGGCACCACGCCGCCGCCGAGTCGACGTCGGATGTTCCCTTCCCGATCCACCACGACGGGAACGCATCCCGGAGGATCGATCAGGGGCTCGTCGACCAGCACGTAGCGATCGAATCCGGTGCACTTCGTTGCCGCGAGATCGGCGACCGCGTCCGTGCAGTGCGAGCAGCGGCGCGAAGCGAGCAACAGCACCGCGGGCGCTCCGGTGAGAAGCGGTTCCCCGAGCTCGCGTCGGACGAGAAGGAGTGTCGCCTCCGGCTCCCAGCGGGTGTGACGGTCGACCCAGATCACGATCGACCCGATCACGACCAGCGTGGCGAGACTCAAGACTCCGACAGAAGGAACCGCACGCGGCACGACGGGATCCTCTCGACGCGACACCGGAACGGTGTCTGCGCGATCGAGGATTTCGCAAGAAGGAGGCCAGCGCGGGGAGGCTTCGGACCGCGCAACATTGGTGCGGCGAATGTCAGTGCATGCACGACGCGAGGCGGCTTCGACTCGAAGCCGTCAACTCCCGGCGCGCGGGTCGCAACCCGAGGTGACGCCGGCGGGACCGGCGTTCGACCTCAGACTCCCGACCACCCCGTCTCGGATCGGGGCAGGGTGCGCACGCCCAGCGACACCTCGTGGGCGTCGCGACCGCTGCGCCGACCCAGCTCGAGCCGGAGTCGCTCGAGGGCTTCTTCTCGCGAGGCCCCGTGCGCTTCCACGGGGCCCGACGGGGCAAACTCGTAGCGCGCGGTCCAGCGACCGCCGGGGCGGCGAGACACCGCCGCAAAGTGCATCGAGGGGGGAATCATGAGGAGCCTCCAGGCCGGAACCTGAGTCGGCTTTACGCTTGGCTCGGAGGTCTGTCAAGAAGTTAGGCCTGCTCGAATCGGCCGTTGCGGGGCTCGGGACGCCCTTCCGAACGCCGTTCGGTCCCTCGCGGTCCTTTCCGGACCCCCGCGTTCCTGATAGAACCGCTTCATGGCCGAGCATCCGCGCGAGTTCCTCACGTCCGCGTCCGGCGCCGAGCGTCGGGCCGCGATCCTCGAGTTTCTGGGTCGATTCCGGCCCGGAACCGAGATCCTCCTCGTGGGGCCCACCCGCGACGCGGTCGACGACTTCGTCCGGGACCACGCGGCCCGCACCGGAGCCACGTTCGGCCTGCACCGCTACGGTCTCTGGCAACTCGTCTCCACGGTGGCCGCCACGGAACTGGCGACCGAGGGCCTCGCTCCCGCGACCCAGCTCGGCCTGGAAGCGGTCGCCGCCCGCGCCACGCACGAGGCGATCGAGCGCGGTCAGGTCTCGCGCCTGGCGGACGTCGGCGCGAGCCCCGGCTTCGCGGGAGCGCTCGCGTCGTCGCTCGGCGAGCTGCGGCTGGCCGGCCTAGACACCAAGCGTCTCGCCGACGTTCGTGGCCTCGACGAGCTGCACGCGCTCGCCTCGATCTTCGAGCGCGAGCTCGAGTCGCAGCGCGTCGCCGATCGCGCGGCGCTCCTGCGTCTCGCGACGTGGGCGTGGCGACGTCCGCACTGGGCCACGCTGCGCGCCGCACCGCTCGTCCTGATCGACCTGCACCTCGCCACTCATCGCGAGACCGAGCTGATCGAAGCGCTCGTGCGCACGAGCCCCGCCGTACTCGCCACCGTGCCCGCCGGCGATCGCGTCACGCGCGACGCATTGAAGCGCGCCGGCCTCGCCGAACGCCCGCGCGGCCGCGGGTCCGTCGCGCCCACGGAGACGAGTCTCGAACGCCTGCGACGCTGGCTGTTCGTCACGGAGGAGGAGCCGTCCTCCGCGGAGCCGGACGGTTCCGTGCGCTTCCTCTCCGCGCCCGGCGAGGCGCGCGAGTGCGTGGAGATCGCGCGCGGCATCCTCGACGAAGCACGTCGCGGCACGCGCTTCGACGAGATCGCCGTGTTCGTGCGCGCGCCCGAGGTCTACTCCGCGCACCTCGCCACCGCGTTCCGCCGGGCGGGCATCCCGTCGTGGTTCGCGCGCGGTACGCAGCGCCCGGACCCGGCCGGTCGCGCGTTCCTGGCGCTGCTCGCGTGCTGCGCGGAGCGTCTCTCGGCCAAGCGGTTCGCCGAGTACCTGTCGTTCGCGCAGGTGCCGGACCCGGATCCCGCGGGCGCGCCGCCGACCGTCGAGGAGACTCCGTGGGTCGGCCCCTCCGAGGAGGAGTTCGGGCCGGCCGCCGTGGCCGCCGCCGGAGCGCAGCTCTCTCTCTTTGCCACCGCGACGTCGCCCGCGCCCGCGCCGCCCCCGTCGTCTGCCGCCGCACCCGCCGCCGCGCCGTCGGAGAACCACGGCTCGCTCCGCGCCCCGTGGAAGTGGGAGGAGCTGCTCGTGGAAGCGGCGGTCATCGGCGGACGCGATCGCTGGAAACGTCGGCTGGACGGACTCGCCGAGGAGCTGAAGCGCAAGCTCCGCGAGGCGGAGGGCCTCGACCCCGAGTCGCCGCGCACGCGCGGCGTGCGGCGCGAGCTCGAGAACGTCGGCCACCTCGAACGATTCGCGCTGCCGCTCATCGACGCGCTCGACGCGTTGCCCGCATCCGCGCCCTGGGGCGACTGGCTCGACGCGCTGAAACGTCTCGCGCCGCGCGCGCTGCGCCGCCCGGAGCGCGTGCTCGAGGTGCTCGACGAGCTCGCTCCGATGGCGGGGGTGGGCCCCGTGGCGATCCACGAAGTGCGCGGCGTGCTCACGGAGCGACTCGGCACGCTCGAGGAAGAACGCGCGGAGCACCGGTTCGGTCGCGTGTTCGTCGCCACGCCGGAGGGTGCGCGCGGCCGCGTGTTCCGTGTGGTGTTCGTGCCGGGACTGGCCGAGCGCATCTTCCCGCGCCGCCCGCGCGAGGATCCCCTGCTGCTGGACGAGAATCGCCAGGAGCTCTCGTCCGCGCTGCGCACGCAGGAGGAGCGGGGCGCGGAGGAGCGGATGCTGCTGCGGCACGCCGTCGGTGCGGCGTCCGAGCGACTCGTGCTGTCCTACCCGCGGGTGGAGGTGGCGGAGGGCCGTCCGCGCGTGCCGTCATTCTACGCGCTCGACGTCGCGCGGGCGCAGCGCGGCGAGATCCCGGACTGGGAGCAGCTCGAGCGCGAGGCGGAGACGGAGGCGAGCGCACGTCTCGCGTGGCCGGCCCCGCACGACGCGAGCCGCGCGATCGACGCGGCCGAGCACGATCTTGCGTCCATCGAGCCGCTGCTGGACGCGCCGGTGGAGGACGCCCGCGGCCGCGCGCGCTATCTCCTCGAGCTGAACGATCACCTCGCGCGCGCGCTGCGCTCGCAGTGGGCGCGCTGGTGGCGACGCTGGTGGCCGTCGGACGGGATCGTCCGCACGACGGACGAGACGGCGCCGATCCTCGCGACCCAGCGTCTCTCGGAGCGCGCGTACTCGCCGACGTCGCTCGAGCGCTACGCCGCCTGCCCGTACCGCTTCTACCTGTCGGCGATCCAGCGCCTCCAGCCGCGCGAGGACGTGGCGCCCATCGTGCAGCTCGATCCGCTCACGAAGGGAAGCATGGTGCACGAGATCCAGGCCCGCGCGCTGCGCGCGCTTCGCGACGACGATCGCCTGCCGCTCGTGCCGGAGGAGCTCGAGGACGCGCGCGCGATGCTGGATCAGCAGGTCGATCTCGTGGCGCGCACGTGGCGCGACGAGCTCGCGCCCGCGATCGAGCGCGTGTGGGAAGACGAGGTCGCCGACATCCGCGCGGATCTCCGCGTGTGGCTGCGCGGATTCGTGGGATCGGAATGGACGCCCGCGCACTTCGAGCTCTCGTTCGGGCTCGTGGAGGCGCGTGGCGACCCGGCCGCGGTCGCCGAGGACGTGCGCGTCGACGGGGGCTGGCGGCTGCGCGGGGCGATCGACCTCGTGGAGAGGCGCGGCTCGGATCTCCGCGTGACGGATCACAAGACGGGTATGGTGCGCGTGCCCGAGGGCTCGATCGTGTCGGGCGGAGAATCGCTGCAGCCGCTGCTCTACAGCCTTGCCGCCACGCGGATGCTCGACGCGCCCGTGGTGGAGGCGCGGCTCTCCTACTGCACGGCGCGCGGCGGATTCGTCGACCGCGTGGTGCCGGTGAACGAGTGGACGCTGCTGCAGGCACAGCAGGTGCTGCAGCGCATCGATCGCGCGGTCCAGGACGGCCATCTCATGCCGGCCCCGAAGCGGGACGCGTGTCGCTGGTGCGACTTCCGTACGGTCTGCGGTCCACACGAGGAGGTCCGTACCGCGCGCAAGGATCCGGCGTTGCTCGAGGAGCTGCGCGACCTGAGGGAACAGCCATGACCGAACCCGTGCGCCGCGAACCGGCGGACCGGACCGAGCGCGACGTCATCCGGCGGAATCTCGATGAGACGCTCGTGGTGGAAGCGTCCGCCGGCACCGGCAAGACGACCGCGCTCGTGGGCCGCATCGTGGAGGTGCTCGCGGAGGGGCGCGCGAAGGTCGATCGCATCGTGGCGGTGACGTTCACCGAGAAGGCGGCGGGCGAGCTGAAGCTTCGCCTGCGCTCGGGGCTCGAGAAGGCTCGCGGAGAGGCGGTGGCGGGCGGGCCTCGGGCAAAGAACCTGACGGAGGCCCTCTCCCGGCTGGAGGAGGCACGCGTCGGCACGATTCACGGCTTCTGCGCGGATCTGCTGCGCGAGCGCTCGATCGAGGCCGGCGTGGATCCGCGCTTCGAGTCGATGACGGAGCCGGAGGCGCAACGTCTGTACGAGGAGGCATTCGGCCTCTGGCTGCAGGAGCGCCTCGAGAATCCGCCGGAGGGCGTGCGACGTTCGCTGCGTCGCGAGGCGCGACGGGACGAGGGACCGATCGCGCGCCTGCGCAGCGCGGGCTGGACGCTCGTGGAATGGCGGGACTTTCCGGGCGCCTGGGAACGTCGGCCGTTCGCGCGCGAGGAGCGCGTCGACGGTCTCGTGGAGCGCCTGCACGAGTTCGCGGATCTGACCGCCAACTGCGAGCGCCCCGCGCGGGACAACCTGTTCCTGGACACGGAACCGGCCCGTCGGCTGAGCCGCGAGGTTCGCACGGCCGAGGACGTGCGCGACCGCGACTACGACGGTCTGGAAGCGCGGCTCGTGGCGCTGCTGTCGTATCGCTTCCGGCGCGTGCGCAAGGGCAGCGGCAAGCGTTACGGCGAGAACCTGCCGCGCGAGAACGTGCTCGCGGCGCACGGCGAGTTCGTGCGCGAGCTGGAGACGTTCGCGAACGATGCCGACGCGGACCTCGCCGCCCTGCTGCACGGCGAGCTGTTCGAGACGATCGAGCGGTACGAGCTCCTGAAGCAGCGGCGAGGCCGGGTCGACTTCCTGGATCTCCTGCTCGCCACGCGCAATCTCGTGCGCGACAACCGGGAGGTTCGCGCCGGCTTCCAGCGTCGCTTCGAGCGCGTCTTCGTGGACGAGTTCCAGGACACGGATCCGCTCCAGGCGGAGATCCTGCTGCTGCTCGCGGCGGCGGACTCCGCGGTGGACGACTGGCGCGTCGTGGTGCCCGCGCCCGGCAAGCTGTTCCTGGTGGGCGATCCGAAGCAGTCGATCTACCGGTTCCGCCGCGCGGACATCGGCGTGTACTTCGAGGTGCGCGAGCAGCTCGTCGCGAACGGCGCGCGGGTGGTCCGGCTCACCACGAGCTTCCGCTCGTCACCGCGAATCCAGCGCGTGGTCAACGCCGCGTTCGAGTCCGCGCTGGACGGCGATCGCGAGGCGCAGCAGGCCGACTGGGCGCCGTTGTTCCCGCACCGCGACGATCCGGCGGAGCAGCCGTCGGTGGTCGCGTTGCCCGTGCCGTCCCCGTACGGCGGCTGGGGCCGGGTGACGAAGACCGCGATCGACGGCTCGCTACCGGACGCGGTCGCCGCGTTCGTCCACTGGCTCCTGACGGAGAGCGGCTGGACGGTGACCGAGCGCGATCGCGACGAACGCGTGCCGATCGCGCCGCGTCACGTGTGCCTGCTGTTCCGGCGCATGGAGAGCTGGGGCGGCGACGTCACGCGCGGATACGTCGACGCGCTGGAGGCACGCGG
>JAGQIB010000407.1 GCA_020431545.1 Gemmatimonadota bacterium | reverse complement strand
CGACCCGAGATCGTCTGGCTGCGCGCGGACCTGCCGGTGCGCGAAGCGCGAGCGGAGGCACGAGGTTCGGGCTTCTCAAAGCTGCCCGTCTCCCAGGGGGGGCCGGAGGAAACACGCGGCATCGTGACCGCGCTCGACCTGCTGCTCGCGCCGGACGACAAGACCGTGGGCGAGCTCGTGCGCCCCGTCGACTGGGTGCCCGAGGTGAAACCGGCCCTCGCGCTGCTCCAGGAGTTCCGCCGCACGGGAAGACGGGTCGCCTTCGTGGCCGACGAGCACGGCGATCTCTCCGGCCTCGTGACGTTGACGGACCTGCTGGAGGAGATCTCCGGCGAGATGATCGAGGGCGGCGATCTGCACAAGGTGCTGTACCGGCGGCTCGGCCCGCGGCGGATCGTGATCCCGGGACGCATGGAGATTCGCTTCTTCAACGAGGAGTTCGGGACCGATCTCGACTCGGAGGAGGTCGAGACGATGGCGGGTCTCGTGCTCGAGCTCACGGGCCGGATTCCGGAGAGCGGCGAGACGTTCGAGGTGGACGGCGTGCGGCTCGTCGTCGCGAAGGTCGAGCCGGCGCGGATCGTGACGCTCGACGTGACGCTGCCGGATCCCGCCGCTCCCACGGGGGAGACGAAGTGAGCGGCGGGTGGCTGACCGGCCCCGCCGGCGACGTGATGGTGATGCTGGGCCTGCTCCTCGGCAGCGCGTTCTTCTCCGGGGCGGAGACGGCCGCCGTGTCCGCGAACCGGGCGCGTCTCGAGGCGCTCGCCGACCAGGGGCGGGTCGATGCGCGCCGCGCGTTGACGCTGATCGGCCGGATGTCGCGGACCCTCGCGACCGTGCTCGTGGGGACGAACCTCTGCAACGTGGGGCTCACTTCCTTCGTGACGGCCGTCGCGGTGAACGTCGCGCCGGAGAACGGACCCGCGCTCGCGACGATCGCGCTCACGCCGATCGTCCTGCTGTTCGGCGAGGTGCTGCCGAAGGCGTTCTTCCGCTCGCGCCCCACCCGGATCCTGCGTGCCTCGGCCGCGACGCTCGGAGTGGCCGACGCGGCGCTCACACCTCTGGTATGGCTCGCGCACGGCACGACCAATCTGCTGCTGCGGCTCGCGCGCATTCCCGCGGAGCAGGCGCGCCCGGCGTTCCGGCGCGACGACCTCGAGATGGCGTTCCTGTTCGGCGAGCGTTCTGCCCGGGCGGAGTCGTTCGAAGCGCGCGAGGAATCCGAGACGATCCGGATGGCGGGCCGGGCGCTCGTCCTCGCGGAGCGGACGGTGCGCGAGGTCATGGCCCCGGTGCCACGGGACCGGATGCTGCCGGAGGACTCCACGGTCGGGATCGCCCGCGACCGGTTCCGCGCCGTCCACGGACGATTCCTCGTGGGTGTGGACCGGAACTTCGGGATCGTGGGGTTCGTCGCCACGAAGGCGCTCCTCGACCTGCCGGAGACCGATCCGACTCCCTGGCAGTCCGCCTGGACGCTGGATCCGGACGCTCCGCTCGACAGCGTGATCCAGGGGTTCCGGCGGAACCAGCAGTCGATTGCCACCGTGCGGGACCGGGACGGCCGCACGCTCGGAATCGTCACCGCGGAGGACGTGTTCGAGGAGGTGGTCGGGGAGCTGACGGCTGTGGCCGCGGCCGCGACCGGAAGCCCCGCGGCCGGGCCCCCGGCCGTCGGCGGCGATCGGCGGCCGAAGCGGCCGAGACCCCGGAATTGACAAGCTCCGGCCCCGATGGCACCGTCAGCCGGGGCGTGCGCCCACCCGTCCCACGGTGACTTCGACGGGGCCCGCGGCGACCGCTCCCGGGCTTCTTCCGCGGCCGGCGGCGGCCGCTTCGTCCGTGTTCCGAGCCACCGTGGTCGCCCCCGGCCCGAACCGGGCGAGGAGAGTGCATGAAGTCCAAGGTCTCGTCCGGCGAGGAGTGCGTCGCCCGGATCCCCGACGGTGCCCGTGTCATGATGGGCGGCTTCGGGATGTGCGGCATCCCGGAGAATCTGATCCGGTTGCTCGTGGCGCACGGCGCGAAGGACCTCACCTTGATCAGCAACAACGCCGGGGTCGCGGATTTCGGCATCGGGTTGCTGCTGAACAACGGCCAGGTCAAGAAGATGATCTCGACGTACGTCGGGGAGAACCCCGTGCTGGAGCGCGCGATGATCGAGGGCAGGATCGACGTCGAGCTCGTGCCCCAGGGAACGTTCGCGGAGCGCATTCGCGCCGCCGGGGCCGGCATCGCCGGCTTCTACACGCCGACCGGCGTGGGCACGGTGGTGGCGGAAGGGAAGGAGAAGCGAGTCTTCGGCGGTCGCGAGTACGTGCTCGAGTCCCCGATCCACGCGGACTTCGCGTTCGTGAAGAGCTGGAAGGGCGACACGCACGGAAATCTCGTGTTCCGGCGCACCGCGCGGAACTTCAATCCGGTGATGGCGATGGCCGCGAGCGAGACGTTCGCGGAGGTGGAAGAGCTCGTCGAGCCGGGCAGCCTCGACCCCGATCTCGTACACGTCCCCGGCGTGTTCGTGCAGAAGGTTTTCCAGGGCGAAATCTATGAAAAGCGGATCGAAAAAAGAGTCCATCGCTAGGCGCGTGGCGCGGGAGTTCCGCGACGGCGACTACGTCAATCTCGGCATCGGCATCCCCACGCTGTGCGCGAACTTCGTTCCCGAGGGCGTGCACATCACGTTGCACTCCGAGAACGGGATGATGGGAATGGGGCCGTACCCGCTGGAAGGGGACGAGGATCCGGATCTCATCAATGCGGGCAAGGAGACGATCACCGAGATTCCCGGGTGCTCGTATTTCGGCTCGGATCTCTCGTTCGCGATCGTGCGGGGAGGGCACCTGGACCTCACCGTCCTCGGCGCCATGGAGGTCGACGAGAACGGCGACCTCGCGAACTGGATGATCCCGGGCGCCGTGGTCAAGGGCATGGGCGGGGCCATGGATCTCGTGGCCGGCTCCAAGCGGGTGATCGTGGCGATGACCCACACCGCCCGCGACGGCTCCCCGAAGATCCTCGAGAAGTGTACCTTGCCGCTGACCGGCGTCGGGTGTGTCCACCGGATCGTCACGGATCTGGCCGTGATCGACGTCGAACCCTCGGGGCTCCGGCTCCTGGAAGTGCATCCCGATCATCGCGTCGACGAGATCGTCGCGGCGACCGGAGCGAAGCTCGCGGTCGACAACGTCCGTCCCATGGAGTTCTGATGTTCTTTCTGACCGACGAGCACAACATGATGCGGCGGGTCGTGCGCGACTTCGCCGAAAAGGAGATCGCGCCGAAGGCGGCGGAGATCGATCGCACCTGTGAGTTTCCCGTCGATACGTTCCGGAAGCTCGGAGCGCAGGGACTGCTCGGCGTGCCGTACCCGGAGGAGTGGGGCGGGGCGGGGCTCGACTACCTGTCGTACGCGATCGCGGTGGAGGAGGTCGCCCGGGTCTGCGGATCCACGGCCCTCTCGATGGCCGCCCACAACACGCTCGGCTGCGGCCCGCTCCACCACTTCGGCACGAAAGAGCAGAAGGAGAAGTTCCTTCGCCGGCTGACCACGGGCGAGATCCTGGGCGCGTACGGCCTGACCGAGCCGAACTCGGGCTCGGACGCGGGCGGCATGCAGACGCGCGCCGTGCGCGACGGATCGCAGTGGGTGCTGAACGGCCAGAAGGCGTGGATGACGAACGGCGGCTACGCCGGCATGTACACGGTCACCGCGTCGACGGATCCGGCCAGGAAGACCAAGGGCATCACCGCGTTCCTGATCGAGAAGGGTCAGGCCGGCGTGGAGATCGGCTCGGAGTACGAGAAGCTCGGCTGCCGCGGCTCGAACACCGTGGAGTTCTATCTCACGGATTGCCGGGTAGACGACTCCATGGTGCTCGGCGAGGTGAACCGCGGATTCCAGCAGTTCATGGAGATCCTGAACATGGGTCGGATCTCGATCGGCGCGATGGCGCTCGGGATCGCGCAGGGCGCCCTGGAGGCGGCCGCGAAGTACGCCACGGAACGCGAGCAGTTCGGCAAGCAGATCGGCGAGTTCCAGGCGATCGGGTTCATGCTCGCGGACATGTCCACGGAGATCGATGCCGCCCGCATGCTCGTGTACCGCTCGGCGATCCTGAAGGATCGCGGCGAGGACTACGCGATCGAGGCGTCGAAGGGCAAGCTGTACGCCTCCGAGGTCGCGCATCGCGTGTGCCACAAGGCGATCCAGATCCACGGGGGCTACGGCTACTCGCGTGAGTTCCCCGTGGAGCGCATGATGCGCGACGCGAAGATCACCGAGATCGGGGAGGGCACCTCCGAGATCCAGCGGATCATCATCAGCCGCCACATTCTCGACACGACCCGCCGAGCGCACGGCGCCTAGCGCGCCGTCGCGCGGCACCGGCAAGGAGCAACCGATGTCCAAGGACCGTTCGCCCGTGATCGTGAGCGCCGCGCGCACCGCGATCGGCAAGTTCCAGGGTGC
>JAGQIB010000406.1 GCA_020431545.1 Gemmatimonadota bacterium | reverse complement strand
GCGAGCGGCTGCGTCCGCCAGCTCCGCGCGAGCCGGACGCGCGGCAACGGGTCGAGGTTGCGCGAAAGGTAGACGTCGCCGGGCAGCGCGCGCGTCTCCCACCCCTCGCCGCCGATTCCCGAACCGGTGGAGACGACGGCGTCGATCGCGAGCAGGTCGGCCTGCGCTTCGCTCAGGTCCGGACGAGGCGTCGCGCCGGGCTGCCGCGCGAGCCCCATCCAGTCGAGCCAGTCGAGCGGCAGCAGCGACGTGAAACCCTCGCCCGAGTCGACGTCGTACAGGAGCTGCGAGTTCGGCGGCAACGTCCACGCCCCGCTCTCGTACGTTCGCTCGTGTCCGCGCCAGCCGGGCGTCACGAGATCCGTTCGCGCGCCGGCCGGTCCGCGCTCCCACATCTCGTCCACACCCTGCCGGAAGATGCGCGGTCGGGGTGCCACGTCCGGCAGCGCGGCGACCGCAGGCGGCGCATCCGTGACGAAGGGTGCGGGCACCACCGGGTTGAACGTACGTCCCCACGAGATCAGCTCGATCGCGACCACGACGACCGGGATCGCCGCGAGCAAGGCGCCGGGACGGCGGCGTACCGCGAACGGAAGCAGCGAGAGGAGGGACACGATCGTCGTGACGACGATGCGCGCATCCACCGCGGCCGCCTGCGCCGAGAGCGTCGCGATCCGCTGCGACCACATCCGACCGACACCGGCCATCTCCCCGGGGGATCGTGGCGGCGCACCCGCCATCCACGCCAGCGCACCGAGTCCGACGATCAGAATCCCGCCGACCAGAAGCGCCCGCCGACGTCGGCGCGGATCCGACTCGCGGATCAGCGCGTCGAGGCCGATCGCCGCCAGGATGGCGAGCGCGAGCGTGAACGGAAGCGCGAAGCGAGACGGCAGCCGGGTGGACTGGAACAGCGGCAACCAGGTGAGCACGCGGTACGCCGGTGTGAACCGCCCGAGCATCAGCACGAACGAGATCGCCGCGAGGATCGCCGGCCAGGTCGCACGGGAGGGAACGAGCACGAGCGCGACGGCGGCCAGCGCGAGCGTCGCCGTGCCGACGTACGCGCACGTCTCCGCGAAGTGACTCCAGTCCGGCCCGCCCCAGAACGTATCGTCCACGGGCGTGCCCACGCGATCCGGCGCGACGAGCGTGACGATCCGCCACGGCTCCCAGGAGCCGAACGTGAGGAAGTCCCAGGAGACCGCCTCCCCGCGCGTGGTCTGCGGCAGGAACTCCCGCGTGGGCAGGACCTGCACGGCCGCGAGCGCGACCGCGAGCAGACCGGCCGCGAGGATCGCGGAGGCGCCCCCGGTCCAGGCCGCGGGCGAGCGACCGGCGCGGTGCACGAACGTCCAGGCCGCGAGAGCGAGCGCCATCAACGTCGCGTAGGGATGCGCGCCGAGCAGCAGCCCGGCGAGCACGGCGGCGAGCGCGATCGGCGCCGCCCGGCTGCCGTCGAACGTGCGCGTCACGAGCCACGGAATCCAGGGCATCCACGCCGCGCCGATCAGCAGGTTGAAATGCACCACGTGCGTGACCAGGAATCCGCTCGACTCGAACGCGACCCCCGCCAGCGCGGCCGCGGCCGGGGCGGCGCCGAAGCGTCGCGCGAGGAGGTAGGCACCGGCTCCCCCGAGGACCAGGTGCAGCGCCACCGACCACGAAAACGCGAGCGTCGCCGGCAGCAACGAGAACAGCACGAACACGGGCGGGTACAGCGGTCCGGTTTGCGTCTCAGCGAACAGCGGATACCCCGCGAACATGCCGGGGCACCAGGTGGCGAAGTGTCCCGCGCGCAGCTGCTCGAACCACCACGCGCGGAACGTGAGGTTCTGCAGCCACGTGTCGTAGTGGAAGAACGTCGCGCCGCCGAACAGCGCGCGGGGGAACAGCGCGACGGCGACCGCCAGCGCCACCGCGAACACGAACGCGATCTCGCGTCGTCCGGGCGTTTCTCCCTCGGCCGGCGACGTCAAGGCAGGCCGCGCCGGCGGCGCAGCGCCCACTCTCCGCCGAGAAGCGCAAGCAGCAGGAGGAACAGAGCCGGGTTCTCGAGCAACGGCATCTCCTTCGAGGAGCGCTCCACGACCGGCTCCAGCTGCAGCAGCTTCGGCAGATCGGCGAGATCCGCGAGCGGCACGAAGCCTCCGCCGCTCTCGCGCCCCACGTCACGCAGCAACGCGAAGTCCGGCGACGGATTCTCGAACTCCATCCGGTACGGCGCCACCGTCATCTCCGACGTGTCGTCGCCGAGCGGCTGACCGCCGGCGGAGGCCGTGCCCTCGACGCGATAGTCGCCCGGCGGCAGCGCCGGCACCTGGCCACGGTAGCGGCCCTCCCCGAGGTCCACCAGCGTCATCTCGCGCGTGCGTTCGTCCACGGTGCCGAGCGGCCCCCGGATCGACGCCCGCACGTCCGCACCGGCGACCGGCCGGAAGTCGTCGTCGAACACCTGGCCCTCGATCACCACCGGGTCGGCGCCGTCGAACAGCGGGCGCGCGGGGCGCACGATCACGGACTCGAGATCGTCGCGCGCCACGAGCCACCGGGCCGACCGGGTCACGAGGCGCGCGAACACGTCGCCGGTGCGGCCGCGTCCCCAGGGGCTGAGATCCCAGCGCCAGAACGGGCTCCCGCCGAGCGTGAGCACGCGACCGCGCCCCGCGGAAACGGTCGCCACGAGCGGCAGCTCGTCCCGCGGCGCGCCGTCGATCGCGCCGAGCACGAGCACGCGCGCCTCCGGCTTCACGCCGACGAACACCGGCGCGACCGACAGCGGCGGCAGACCGCTCCAGCGGCGGGCATTCTCGTCGGCGTCCGACTCCAGCCGCGTGACCGGGTGCACCCGGCCCGTCTGGGTCAGGGCCGGCAGGATCTGGCCCGTGCGCGAACGAGGCGGACGCGAGAGATCGAACGGGAGAAGCGGCGCGAGCGGCGAGTTGCCGAGGTCGAACGCGGCCGGCGAACCCGCCACGAGCAGCGCTCCGCCGCGCTCCTGCACGTAGCGCGCGAGCATGTCCGCCCGTTCGCGCGACAGGGCGGCGCCGCCCATCTCGAGCAGCACCACGAGATCGTACGTGGCCAGGTCCGGATACGTGGCCGGGAACTCCTCGCGACCGAGACGGCCGCGGAACTCCGAGAGCGCGAGCACGACCTCGTGCACGTCGAGCGAGATGTCCGAGTCCAGCGCGCGCTTCAGGAACCCGAAGTCGTAGCTGAGCCGCGACGTCACCAGCAGGACCTTCACCTTCTCCTTGAGGACGCGCACCGCGAGCAGCTGCTCGTTGTTCGTGTCGGAGATCTCTTCCGCGCGGGAGGGTGTCCACACGCGATAGCGATGCAGTCCCTCCGTGTTCGGAACGTACTCGAGCTCGACCTCGCGCACGGCACCCCCGCCCGGCAGTTCCACGACCACGGAATCCAGGACCGCGTCGCCCTCGGACAGGTACACGGGAACGGAAAGCGCGGAGTCGCCGCGTGCCCGCACGCGCGCCACGACCGGCACCCGGTTCTCCAGGTACGCGACCTGAGAGGCCTCGACCTCCGCGATCGACAGATCGTTCACGGTGGCGGGACTGCCGACGCCGACGGTCCACACGGGCACGCCGAGGCGACGCGCCTCGCCACGCGGCTCCACACCGACGTTGTGCGAGCCGTCCGTCGCCACGATCACGGCGCCCGTGCGGCGACGTTGCGTTCCGACCCCTCCGCTCAGCGCGCGGGAGAGATCCGTGCGATCGTCGTGCGGGACGAGCGCGTCGG
>JAGQIB010000405.1 GCA_020431545.1 Gemmatimonadota bacterium | reverse complement strand
CGACCGGCGCGTCTCGATGTTCCGGGGCGAGCGTCTGACCTTCACGTCGCGGCGCGGGTTCCCGTTCCACGCCGACGGCGAGGTCTACTCCGAGCGACGTCACGAGCTCAACATCCGTATCGAACCCGGGGCGCTCCGCGCGCGCGTCCCCGCGACGGAGGCGAAATGAACGAAGAAACGCTGTTCCGGATGATCGACGACTTCGCGCGCTTCCCCGGCGCGCTGCTCGGAATCTTCCAGGGCACGGAGCTGGAGATGCTCCGCTCGCGCCCCTCTCCGGAGCGCTGGTCGCCGCTCGAGATCCTCGCGCACCTGCGGGACGAGGAGAAGGAGGACTTCCGCGAGCGAGCGCGCTGCGCGGTGGAGGGGCGGCCGATCGACAAGGGGATCGATCCGGTCGGCTGGGTCACGTCGCGGCAGTACAACGAGATGGATCCCGGCGCCGTCTTCCTCGACTGGTCGTCGGAGCGCGCGGACTCGTGCCGCTGGCTCTCCACCCTGACGCCGGAGGATCTGGAGAAGACGGTGGACCATCCGCGCGGTGGCACGATGAAGGCCGGTGATTTCATCACGGCCTGGCGCGTGCACGACCTGCTCCACCTGCGGCAGTTCGCCACGACGATGGCGCAGCTGTGGGCGGCGAGGCTCGCGGAGTACCGAGCGGACTACGCGGGCGACATCCCGCCCGCCTGACGCCCGCGCGTCGCGACGCGGAGCGTCAGTCCTCGCTCTCCACGATCTCGTGGTAGCGACCGATCGCGGGCGCACGCAGCACGCTCGTCGAGCCGGAGGGCCACGCGACCACGATCGAGTCCACCGCCGCGCTCGAGCCGAGGCCGAACGTGAGTCGCGGGTCGTTCGAGGAGAGATAGCTCCCGCCGGCCTGACGTTCGCGAACGAGAGTCACGTCGCCCGTGTGGACCTCCACGCGGGCGCCCACGCCGTCGCGGTTCGAGCGCGAGCCGCGCGTGGACACGCCGATCCAGTTCGCATCGGCGGCGGTGTTGCGCAGCACGAGCAGCGGTGCGTTCTGTGCCTGCACGATCACGTCGATGTCCCCGTCGTCGTCGAGGTCACCGAACGCGGCGGCGCGACTCGCGCGCGGCGCCAGCAGGGCCGGGGCGGCGGACTGCGTGACGTCCTCGAAGCGCCCCTCGCCGACGTTCCGGTAGAGGAATCCACGCTGCTTCCAGGTCGTGGTGGGGTCCACGAGCTCGGGCTCCGACTCGGTGTGGCCGTTCACCACCAGCAGATCGGGCCAGCCGTCGAGATCCCAGTCCAGGAACTCGGTGCCCCACGAGATCCAGGGCAGGCTGGACGGTCCCACGCCGGTCATCGCGGAGACGTCGAGGAAGAAGCCGTCGCCTTCGTTGTGATACAGCGTGTTCGTCTCGTTCACGTAGTTCGTCACGAAGAGGTCGAGCCAGCCGTCGCGGTCGTAGTCCCCGGCCGCCACCCCCATCCCGCTCTCTTCCATCCCGTCCTCGGAGTGGCTGACCCCGGAGAGGATGCCGATCTCCTCGAACGTCCCGTCGCCGAGATTGCGGAACAGGAAGTTCGGGTCGAGGTCGTTCGCCACGTACAGGTCGGGCCACGAGTCACGATCCGCGTCGAACGCGATCACGCCGAGGCCGCGCCCGGAGACTCCGGCCACGCCGGCCTTCTCCGAGACGTCCTCGAACCGGAGATCACCGAGGCCGCGGAGCAGAACGTCGGCGGCGCGCGGGTAACGTCGCGGGCCGCAGTACAGACGATGGCCGTCCTCGGTGGGGCACACGTTCGTGTCGGGTACCGCGCACTGCACGTAGTTGACCACGTAGAGATCGAGCACCCCGTCACGATCGTAGTCCAGGAACGAGGCGCCGCAGCCCCAGCGGTCGTCCTCGGCGCCGGCCGTCACGCGCGCGAAGCGTCCGCCGTCGTTCCGGTACAGCGCGTTCGCGCCGAAGTTCGTCACGTACAGGTCCGCGTCGCCGTCCGAGTCCGCATCCGCCGCGACCGCGCCCATGCCGTAGCCCTCGTCCGCCGCGCCGGCCGCGCCGGGCACTTCCTCGAATCGGAACTCGCCGACGTTCCGGTACAGGCGGTTCGGACCGACGCACGTGACGCAGTAGACGTCGAGGCGCCCGTCGCCATCGAAGTCGAGCACGGCCACGCCGGAACCCATCACCTCGTAGTAGTTCTTGCCGCCGGTGGCGCCGTTCGCATGGACGAAATCGATGCCGCACTCCGCGGAAACGTCGCGGAATGCGGGATCGGCGGCGGCGATGCCGGCCGCAGCCATCCCGGCCGCAGCGATCAGTGCGAGAGAAAATCGTGACGCCATTCGCGCTCCCGGGCCGCGCGTGCGGCCTCGTGTTCCTGCTCCGTGCGGTCCGCGCGCCGGCGAAGATCGGCCGCCTCGTCCGCGCGAGCGTTGCTCTCGAGCCGGTCGGCGAGCAGTCGCATCGCCTCCACGGATTCCGGATCGGCGCGAAGCGCGGCCCGCAGGTCGCCCTCCGCCGATTCGCCCGCGCCCTTCGCGATCCGGGCGCGCGCCCGATCGATCAGCCAGTCCGTTCGCTCCGGCGCGCGCGCGAGCGCGAGGGACAGCAGGCGCTCGCCTTCGTCCGGTCGGCCGAGCGCGGTCGAGGCCGCGCCCACCACGGACGCGATCCGGACGTCCTCCGAGCCGACGTTCTCCTCACCGAGCACCTCGAGCGCGCCCGCCGGATCGCCGGCCGCGACCCGGGCCCGCGCGATCACCCACCGCGCCCGCAGATTCTGCGCATTCAGATCCAGCGCCCGCTGGGCCGCGCGTTCCGCCCCGGCGGGATCGCCGAGCTGCAGCAGCGTTTCCGCGAGCTCGAGATGGACCGGCGGGACCTGCGGCCGATCCTCCACCAGCGTCTCCGCGAGACGGCGGGCCTCGCCGAGCCGTCCCGCGTCGCGCCAGGCCGACACGAGCGTCAGACCGGACCCGGTGTCGGCGTTCGAGTGCCACGAGACCTCCAGCGAATGGATCCGCTCCGACCGCTCCCGCGCCGCGTTGCCGCGCGCGAGCGCCGCCTTCGCCTCGTCCGGCTCGCCGAGACGCGGCAGCAGGCGACCCAGGTTGAACCACGCGGCGGGGTCTCCGGGTTCCATCGCCACGGCCCGCCGAAAGTCGTCGACCGCCCCTTCGTGGTCGCGGGCCCGCATCCGGAGCAGGCCGCGCTGGTACCACGCGTCGGCCGGCGCCTCCTTCGCGTGATCCGCCGCGAGGATCGCGTCCAGCAACGGCCGTGCCTCCTCGTCGCGGCCCGCGAGCACGAGCGCCTTCGCGAGGCCGAATCGGGCGCGCGGGGACTCCGGATCTCGCTCGAGAGCCCGCCGGAACGCGACCTCGGCGAGCTCCGGCTCCGCCGTGCCGACCATCCCGCCGCCGAACCGGAGCGTGCCGAGCGCGATCCAGGGGCGAACGTCGTCCGGAGCGAGCTCGGTCGCGCGCTCGGCCGCGGCGAGCGCCGCCACGTTCCGGAACCGGCGTTGATCGAGCTCCGCCGCGAGCAGACGGGCGCGCCAGTCCTCGGGGGCGAGCTCGCACGCCTTCGCGGCGGCCTCCACTCCCTCCGGAGTACGGAACGTGCGCAACGCCGCGTGCGCCACATCGCGCCAAGTGGCGGCGGAGTCCGGCGTCGCTTGCACGGCGGCCCGGGCGAGCGCCCAGGCCTCCGACTCGCGTCCCTCCGCGAGAGCGCGCTCCACCGGGCGCTCCGGCGGTCCCCCGCAGCCGACGATTGCGACGACGGCGAGCGAGCCGAGCAGCAGCGTGTCACGTGACCTCAATCGATTCCCTCTCCGCGAGCGGCTCACGAAATCCGAGAACCGACACTAGCACTCCCTTGCGGATTCGCGGAACGTTTGCATAGTGGCGACGTCCAGGTCCTTTCCCCGGGCCGCTTCCGCTTCTCCCCTGGCCGCCGCGCCCGCGAGTCGAACCGACCGCGAGCCGAACCGGGAAGGAGTGGAGAATGTCGCTCTCCCGCGCGCTGGCCCGCGGGTACCCCTTCTTGCTTGCCCCGATCCTCTTCGCGCCGCCGACCGCGAGCGCCCGCAGCGCCGATCGACCCGAACCCGCCGGGCGGGTCCACGAGTATGCGGGCTGGTACCACTCCGTGGGCAACCTGCTGTTGCACGTGTCGAACTGGGGAATGTTCGGACGCAACGGCCAGGACCTCACGAATCCCTCGGGCGAATGGCCCGCGGGCGCGGACGAGGAGTACCTGTACGCGGCCGCGCTCTGGGTCGGCGGTGTGGTGCACCGCGACGGCGAAGTCGACACCCTCGTGACCACCGGTCGCTTCGGTCAGTTCGGCGAGCTCGTGAACACGACGCCGGACGAAGGCTGCGGCTCGCCCGCGGTCGGAATCTGCGAGACGTTCGAAGGCGCGCCGAACGGCACTCGCCGTTTCGACGACGACGGCGACGGTCTCGTGGACGAGGATCCCCTGGACGGAGCCGACAACGACGGCGACGGCCGCATCGACGAGGACTTCGCCGGGATCTCGCAGCAGATGTTCCGGTCGGTGATGTACGACACGTCGACGTTCGAGAACCGCTTCAACCCGGATCAGTCGGATCACCACCACCCGCTCGGATTGCAGGTGACGCAGGAGAGCTACCAGTGGACCGATCCCGGCTTCGACGACTTCGTCGGCGTGGAGTTCCGGATCCGGAACATCTCGGATCTCCTCGACGGTACCGGCTGGGACATCGAGCACGCCTACGTGGGCTTCATGGTGGACTCGGACGTGGGTATCGACGACCCGGATCTCGACGTGTCGGTCGACGATCACGTCGCGTTCACCACGGTGGACACGACGCTCACGCCGCCGGTCGGCCCGCCGGTCGACATCGACCTGACCATGGGCTACATGTACGACGAGCTCGGCCTCCAGAACGACGACGTCTCCGGCTACCTCGGCGCGCTGTTCCTCGGGCACACGGTCGACACGACCACCGCGGGCGGCGAGGAGCCGCTCGCACCGCGCGAGGTCGGAATCCACGCGTTCACCACCTTCGCGCGCGGCTTCAACGATCCGCGCAACGATCTGGAGCGCTACCGCCTCCTCCGCGGCCTGAGCGACACGTCGCCCACGATCGAGCCGAACTCGGTGCGCTCCGCGGACTACCGGTTCCTTGTCTCGGCCGGGCCCTTCGCGCGCATCCCTCCCGGATCGACGCTCACGTTCCAGGTCGCGTTCGTGTGCGGCGAGATGATCGAGCGGGTCGACGAGCTCGGCAACGTCGTGCGGTTTCCCGACATGACGAATCCGATCCAGGCGCAGCGCGCCTACGACGGGGAGGACGACAACGGCGAGATCGTCCACTGGTCCACGTCCTCGCCGCCACCGCCACCGAACCAGAGGGTCACCCCGGGAGATCGAAGCGTCACGCTCGAGTGGGACAACTTTTCGGAGAACACCGCGGATCCGCTCACCGGCGAGCTCGACTTCGCGGGATACCAGGTCTGGAAGGCGGAGGGCTGGATCCGGGAGTCGAACGTCCCGTCGGAAAACATGTGGCGGCTCGTCGCGGACTTCGACTCCACCGAGCTCGGCCGGATCGACACCGGCGGTCTCGGAGTGGGCCAGTACCGGTTCGTGGACACCCGTGTCCAGAACGGTTTCTGGTACTGGTACGCCGTCACCGCGTACGATCGCGGAACGTTCCGTCCCGTGGTCGACTTCGAGGCGGACCCCCCGGAGACGACGTGGATCCGCGAGGCCCCTCCGAAGTACGGGAAGTTCAGCCAGACGATGCGACGCGTGATGCCGCGCACCACGCCCGCGCAGACCCTGGACGACGTGTACGTCGTCCCGAATCCGTACAAGGAGTCCGCGGCATGGGATCTCCTCGAGACACCGGGCGAGCCGACGGGCCGGCGGGTCCGGTTCTTCAACCTGCCGGCGCGCGCCACGATCCGCATCTTCACCCTGAGCGGCGACCACGTCGCGACAATCGAACACGACGCCGGATCCGGGGCGGCCGCCGGCCAGACGTACTGGAATCTGATCTCGAAGAACGGGCAGGACACGGTGAGCGGGGTCTACGTCTGGCACGTGCGCGCGGACGACGGACAGGAGCAGACGGGACGTCTGGTCGTGATCCGATGACGGGCACGCGCGCCGGCCGGCGGACGGCGAGGGTCGCCGCCCTCGGAGCGTTGATCCTCGCGCTGTCGCTCGGCGGTTGCGCCGTCCTCCGCTCCGAGAAGGAGCCTCCGCGGCTCACGGCCACGGTCGTGAGCTGGCGCGAGGGCGTCGCGCGGGACATCGTCGAAACGTCGGCGGTGCGCGAGGGATACCGCGTGCCGATTCCCGGCGATCCGGAGAATCCCGAGGACATCCCACCGGGCGGACAGATGTTCTACAAGAGTCTCGATCGCCGCGAGTTTCCGATGTACCGCGGACAGTGGGCGAACCAGGTGCCGCTCGACCCGCAGTACAAGCTCCTGTTCCGGTACTCGGTCGAGGGAGACTCGACCGTGGTGGAAGGGGAGGCGTGGGTTCGCACGCGCGAGCCGCCGCTCGGGGACTGGAACGAACACCGGGTCGCGACGGGACACGCGCTGGAAGAGATCCGGGCGATCCTGGACGACGTCCGGACGCTCGCGCGCTGAGCGTCGATCAGCGATCCGGCGGGAACAGGAGCTCCACGCCGAAGTGCAGACCGTACTCCCAGTAGTTCTCCACGGGATCGCGGAGCAGGCGCAGCGCGCGACCTTCCACGAACAGCCCGCCGCGATCGGACACGAGCACGCGCAGTCCCGCGGCCGGTCCGACGGGAACGCGCGTGACGCGGAAGCTCCCCACCCACTCCGGGCGCAGCCCGCCCCACACGCCCGCGTAGGGCCAGACGGACTCGTTCGTCGCGAGCGGCGCGCTCCACTGCGCACCGATCAGGAGATCCAGCGTGTCGTGCATGCGTTCGTGCGTCCAGCCGACCTCCACTCGCAGCGGAAGGACGCCGTCGCCGCGGGGCGCGAGCCAGGAGAACTGCGTCCGCACGTCGGTGCGCGTGGACCCTCCCGACCGCTCGATCGCACCGCCGAGCGCGAGCCCCCACGACCGCGCGACGTAGCCCGGCGTCGCGTGGGCGGGAGCGATCGCGAGCGCGAGCAGCGAGAAGGCGATCGACAGAGCGGCCGGGACGCCGTCCGATCGCCGCGGACCGGGTCGGGCTCGGTGAAGCGTCACCGGGAGCTCCACACGGCGGTCAGCACGTCGAGCGCCGGTTTCCCGCGCGGCGTGTAGCCCGTGTCGTCCGGCCCGCCCGTGCCGGCCGTCCCCAGCTCCCAGCTCCACCACCAGATCCCCGCGACGTCCGGCGTGTCCGCGATCGCCTGCAGTGCGGCCCAGTAGAGATCTTCCTGCTCTCCCGGATCGGCCGGCTCGGGAGACCGGAAGTCGGAAGGGTACATGCCGGCACCGTCGCAGCTGCGGTAGCCGATCTCCGTGAACAAGATGTCGCGACCGGCGCGGCGAGCGAGCGCTTCCACCCGCGCGAGCCAGGGCTGCCATGCCGCCAGCGCGTCGAGGCGGGAGGGATCCCGCCGCGCAGCGACGGGCCAGTAGGCGTCCACGCCGACGAAGTCGAGCGCGTCCCAGAAGGTCACCCGCTCCGCCTCGTCCCAGGAAGCGGCGTAGGTCAGCGCGCCGTCGAAGCGTTCGCGCGCGTCGGCGATCACGCGTCGCCACTCGCCGGCGAGGTGACACGTTCCCGCGAGCTCGGTGCCCACGGCAAACCAGGTGGCATCGGCCGTGGTTGCAGCATCGGCCCAGGTCCGGACGACCTCCCCGTACGCGGTGAACCAGGTCGCCGGATCCGCCGGCCGGATCATCGCGCGCCAGGTGCCGTCGCGGACCTCCACGTGCAGTTTCACGCCCACGGCGAGACCGCGGCCGCGCGCGTGAGCCGCGGCCGCGAGGAAGGCATCCGGGCGCGGGGTCGTCTCGGGGTCCGGCGCGGAAGACGTCGCCGTGTCCTGCTCGATCGACACCACGAACACGACGGTGTCCGCCCCGGTCGCGGCGATCTCGTCGATCGCGGCGAAACCGGCCGGCGAGGCGACCCCGCCGGGCGTCCAGTCGGCGATCGTCACCCCGCGGGTCCGGAGCTGGCCCGCTCCGTCCGGCGGACCGGTCGGCAGCCGGTCGCAGCCGGGCAGGAACAGGAGCGCCAGCGAGACGAGCGGGAGGCGGTGAGCACGCTTCACGGCATCTCCGGGGACGGGGTCGGCCGATTCTAGCCCGCGTGTCGTCGCCTGGCGTGAACTCACGCCCCACCCGTGAAGATTCACGACACCCCCGGCCGGACCCCACCCGCCGGCAAGACAACACCCAACTGATTTCATTTCAACATCTTACGTCCCCGTCGACGCCCGCGCGCCCGACTGGCACAGCGGCTGCAATGGGAACGACCGTCACTCGCAACGCCCTTCCCGCAGGCAAGGAGATCGACATGCTTCGCCACAGCTTCTCGCGACTCGTGACCACCGTGGCCCTCGGCGCGATCCTGGTCCACACGAACGGCTGCTTCGATTCCTCGACCGGCCCGAGCGACAGCACCGAGGCCCCCGCGATGCCCTCGGCCGAGCGTCTCTCGTTCGACTTCAGCTTCTTCCAGGAGCCGCCGGCGCTCGAGCGCGCGTCTTACAACAACTTCTTCAACGCCTACATCCGCGGCGTGGTCGCGGGCGCGGTGACCGAGCTGCTGCTCACGCCGCCCGTGTACGCGTTCTCGCTCGCGCTCCACACGCCGCCGACGCACCAGGAAGACGGCAGCTGGCTGTGGATCTACACGTACTCGCAGGGCAGCGAGGAAGTGCAGATCCGTCTGCGCGGCGAGGCGATCGACCGCGAGCGTGTCGCCTGGCAGCTCCGCGTGACGAATCTCGCCGAGGGCATCGACAAGGCGCTGTGGTTCGAGGGTGAGACCTGGAACGACGCGGACGCCGGCTACTTCGTCTTCTCCGACTTCGAGAACGGCCTGTCCGACGTGTCGCGGATCGACTGGGGCTCCGACTCGGACGGAAACTTCCTGCGCCTGACCGACCAGAACGACAATCCGGGCGACTCGCTCGAATTCCGCGAGAAGGGCAGCGACAAGTCCTTCACCTGGAGCGACGACAGCGATCCGGACCAGAGCTGGTACGTGAAGTGGAACGAGGCCACGCAGGCCGGCAGCCTCCGCGCTCCCGACTACAACGGCGGCGAGAAGGCGTGCTGGGACGAGAATCACCGCGACACGGTGTGCCCCGACGCCTCCTAGTCGCGCCGGAACTCGAGCGAACGACAGATTCGAGCGAACGCAAGAGGCCGCCCGGGGGACCGGGCGGCCTCGCTTCGTTTCGGCACCGCAGGCGCGGTCAGGTGCGGGAAGGCACCGGGCTCGAAGCGTCGTCCATCCACGACACCTCGGGATCGAGGTTCGGATAGAACGGCAGCCCGAACTCCTTCATGATCCCCTCCACGTCGCGGACTTCCTCCGGCTTCACCTTGCCGCGCCACTTGTTCACCTCGGTGCGCGGATCGCGGGCCTCGCCGTAGCCGGGGCCGCGGTTCTGCTCGCGGCGCGGCGAGAGGAACTCGGCGATCCGGTCGTTCCAGGCGAGACCGAGCTCGCGGACGAGCCAGCCGATCCGCTCCTCCGGGGCGAGGCAGTACCACTCGTGCTCGCGGAGGATCCAACCGTCGCGGTTCGTGGCGAGCTGCATCGCGGCGGTGGCGCCCCAGAACGCGGTCGCCTTCTCCCAGAAGCCGTCGGCACGACGCATCACGTCGGCGTGCTTCGCGAGCGGGCCCTCCATCAGTGCCGGTTGCTTCAACAGCCAGTCGAGCGCTTCCTCCGGCGGCCACTTTCGGCCCCGCCACGACAGGAACTGCGGGATCGGATGCCGCACGGTCTGCACGACGACGATGCCCGGAAACCTCCGGGCGATCCAGTCGAGCGAGAAGTTGAGCCACACCCACTTCAGCAGGATCGTCGGAGCGAACGGGGTCTCCACCAGCTCCTTGAAGCCCTTTTCCGTGATGTGGTAGTTCCCGATCACGCGGCCCGCCCACATGCGGCGAATGTCGCGCTCGAGGCGGTCGTTCTCGGTATCCGGCGGCACGTAGACGTAGCGGCACTCGCGCGTGAACGGCTCGTCCGGCTCGTAGTAGAAGGACACGCCGTCCGCGAGGGAGATGCACTTCGCGAGCCACGACGTTCCGCTGCGCGGAGTTCCCGACACCGCGATGCGGCGCTTCGGATTCATCGGCCCCGGCAGGGACCAGGCGAGCGCCGTCCGGATCGGAATCCGGATCGAGTGGTAGAACGAGCTGTCTCGGAAACCCATGGATCCTCCCGCGTCGCGGAAAGAGACCGGCCGCGGAGAGCGGCGGCGACGCGTCGTTCCGGAATATCGTCGGTTCGTGGGAGAACCTCAACAAAGATCGAGGGGCCGCAAACGACCGGGCCGGCCGCCGGCGCCCCGGAGGACGCCGATCGGCCGGCCCGCTTGGTTCGGATCGGTTCGCGGATCAGGAGGCCGGCACGCAGGCGCTCGTGCCGGAGCCGGAGGC
>JAGQIB010000404.1:9797-14836 GCA_020431545.1 Gemmatimonadota bacterium | reverse complement strand
GGTGCACGTCCCAGTCCACGATCGCCACCCGGCCGAACCCGCGTGCGCGGAGCGCGGCGGCGCCGATCGCCACGTGATTGAACAGGCAGAATCCCATGGCGCGCTCGCGCTCGGCGTGGTGTCCCGGCGGGCGAACGAGCGCGAACCCGTTCTCCGCGTCGCCGCGGACGATCGTGTCGAGCAGCGCGAGCGTGCCCCCGGTGGCGAGCCGCGCGGTCTCGAACGAGTGCGGCCCGGCGAACGTGTCGGGGTCCAGGACGGTGAGCGGCGCGTGCGCGGTGGCGGCGATCGTGTCCCAGTGGTCGGGGCCGTGCGCGAGGGACACTTCCTCGCGCACGGCGAGCCGCGGCTCCACTCTCCGGTAGGCCGACTCCGGCAGGCCGTCGACGAGCTCGTTCAGGCAACCGATCCGCTCCGGGCGCTCGGGGTGTCCGGGCGGCATTTCGTGAGCGGCGAATCGGGCATCGAACATCACGGCGGTACGCGTCATGGCGCGGAAGGTAGCACGCGAGGCCCGTGTCCCGTAGTCTTCGCCGAAAGGGAGGGGACCATGCGCTCGTTCGGGATGGCATTCGCGTTCGTGCTCGCTTCGTTCGTTCCGGTGTCCGCGGAGTCCGGGGATGCCCGCGCGCTCCTGGACCGCATGATCGAGGCGCACGGCGGTTACGAGGACTGGGCGAGCGCGCCTTCGATCCGGTTCGAGGACCGGTGGTCGAGCGGGCGCGAGTTCGCGGTCACGACGGAGCCGGGAAGTCGTCGCGCGTACCTCGAATCGCCGGACGGCGCGACGCGGATCGCCTGGGACGGCGAGCAGTGCTGGTCGCTCGGCTACGAAGGCAAGGCGCCGCCGCGCTTCCTGTACAACCTCACGTGGTACTTCGTGAATCTTCCCTGGGTCACACGCGATCCGGGAGTCGTGCTCGCGGAGCCGCGCGAGGAGCGCCTGTTCGACGCGCCGAATCCTTCTCTCGTGGTGCGCATGACCTACGAGGCCGGGGTGGGGGACACGCCGCGCGACTGGTACGACCTGTTCCTCGATCCGGCCACCTTCCGGCTGCAGGCCTGCCGCTACGTGGTGACGTACGGCGCGCTGCTCCCCGAGGGCGTGGAATCCACGCCCCCGCACGTCCTCGTGTACGAGGACTGGACGAACGAGGACGGACTCATCGTCCCCACGCGCTTCGTCATCCGGGAGGAAGACGGCGCCGAGTACGCGCGCTGCGAGATCAGCGGGTGGTCCTTCCGGGAGCCGTTCGACCCTTCCCGTCTCGCCCCGCCGCCGGGGGCGGTCGTCGATCGGTCCGAACCCTAGCCCGCCCGTCGTCGCGGCCGATTCGGCGAGATTCGGGCGAAATGCGGAGTCTCGACTAGCTCCGCGCTTCAGAATTCTCCGAAAGAGAAGCTCCACGCAATCTTTGTAAAAGTGGTGACTTTTCGCCTCGAGACGGGTCCGGTACGTTAACCGGACCTCGGTGGGCCGTCCGCCGAGTCCGTTCCGCCCGCTCGCACCTCGCAGCGGGTGCCAACCGTACCAGCCAAGGAGACCCCTGAATGACGTGGAATGTGCTTCGGCGCGCTCTGCCGGTCGGTGTGGTCGCGCTCGCCATCTCCGGGTGCGCCTCGCGTGATACCCAGGTCGCCGACCTCGACCAGACCTACTCCGAGCAGCAGCAGAAGATCGAGCAGCTCCAGGCGAAGGTTGCGACGGAAGAAGCCGCTCGCAAGGACGCCGAGGAAGCGGCTCGCATGGCGCGCGAGGAGGCCGCCCGTCTCGCCAGCACCGGCGGCACCAAGACGCAGATGACCGGTGGCTCCGACCTGCTCCCGCCGAACGCGGAGCCGGGCCAGTGCTACGCCCGCGTGCTCGTCCCGCCGGTTTACGAGACGCAGACCGAGCAGGTCATGCTGAAGGAAGCCGGTTCGCGGATCGAAGTCATGCAGCCCAAGTACGACTGGGCCGAGCAGAAGGTCCAGACCAAGGAGGCCTCGTACAAGCTCGAGGTCGTTCCGCCGACCTACGAGTGGGTCGAGGAGAACGTCATGACGAAGCCGGCCCGCAAGGAGCTGCGCGTCGTCCCCGCCACGTACGACACGGTCACCGAGAAGGTCCTCGTGACGCCGGAGCGGACCTACTGGAAGAAGGGCCGCGGCCCGATCGAGAAGGTCGACAACGGCACGGGTGAGATCATGTGCCTCGTGACCGAGCCGGCTCGCTACGAGACGGTCAGCAAGCGGGTCGTGAAGTCGCCGGAGCGGGTCGAGGAAGTCGAGCTGCCCGCGGAGTACAGCACCGTGAAGCGCATGGTCGTCAAGCAGGAGGCCACGACGCGCCGCGTGGAGATCCCGGCCGAGTTCAAGACGGTCAAGGTCCTCCAGCAGGTGAAGGCGCCCGAGCAGGTGAAGCACGAGATCCCGGCCGAGTACGGCTCCGTGACCAAGAAGGTCATGGTCAAGGAGAGCTACCTCGAGTGGCGTCCGGTGATCTGCGAGACGAACATGACGGGTGGCTTCGTCAGCCGCCTGCAGACGTCGCTGAAGAACGCCGGATTCGATCCGGGTCCGATCGACGGCATCTACGGTTCGCAGACGCAGGCGGCGGTTCGCGCGTACCAGTCCAAGAACGGACTGGCCACGGGCGGCCTCACCTACCGCACCGTCGAGAAGCTGGGCCTCAAGCTCTAGTTCCGAGCTCGAGTCCGCAGAACGAAGCCCGGGTCGCCTCGTGCGGCCCGGGCTCTTTCGTTCTCACGGGGGTCGAGCGCGCTCGGACTAGGAGCCGAGCACGAGCAGGACGGAGGAGGAGACGCGCTCGGCCAGATCCTCGAGCGGACGGTCGCCCGTGTCTTCCTCGGGAGAGGGGACGTCCACTCCGGCATTCTCGAGGAGCGCGGCGATCGCGGCGGACTTCGACGCGTAGGCGACCGAAGGCACGGTGCGGAAGCTGCCGTAGCCGTCCTCGACGGCGAGCATCGACGTCACCACGCCCACGACCTCGCCGCGGAGGTTCACGAGCGGGCCGCCGCTGTTGCCGGGCTCGATCGGCACGGAGATCTGGTAGCGATCCGGGTTGTCCAGGACGCCCGACGTGCCGCTCACCACGCCGAGCGACAGCTTCGGGGACCTGCCCATCACGTCGACGCGCGGGAATCCCACGGTGAACACGGTCGTCCCGAGCGAGGCCGGATGCACCGCCACCGGCAGCGCCGGCCGCGGACGTTCCTCGCGCAGCTGGAGCAGGGCGAGATCCTGCGTGAGATCCCGGGCGACGACGGTGGCCGCGATGATGGCCCCGTCCTGGGCCACGAGCTCGGCCGAGTCGGATTCCGAGACGACGTGGGCGTTCGTCACCGCGAACGCCGGGGCCACGACCCAGGCCGTGCCGGTGGAGACCGCCTCCTCGACGTCGGTCTCCACGTCGATCTCGTCCTCGGCCCGCGGGGCCGACGGGGTCCCGAGCAATCCGAGCACGATTGCCGGTACGAGAAGCAGAAGCACGAGTCGCTGGCGCAATTCGGGTCCCTCCCTGATCCCCACTTCGGCACGCCGGCCCCCCGGCTGAAACCCGTGGGGGGGCCGAGGTGCCAACGGATGCCAAGGAAGTCCACGACCGCACGTCCGGCGGGTCGGGGCGGCCCGAATCGCGAGATGGCGGGCCCCCGCTCGGAGTCCTATCATCGCGCCCGGCCGGGGACTCGCCCCCGCGTCGAGCCTGGAATCGAGCCGGAGGGATCCCGTGACCACGACTCCGCGCGGCATGCGCCAGGTGATGGACTGGAGCGCCGCGTTCTGGGCCGGGCTCGTGGCCGGCACCGTGTTCCTCTTCCTGAATCTGTGGGTGATCCCGCCGATTCCGGCCGCGAATCCGTGGGTGTTCCTCCGGCTCGTCGCCTCGATCGGGCTCGGCGACGGCGTGCTGGCCCCGCCCGCGACGTTCGACGCCCGCGTCCTCGCGGTGGCGCTCGCGATCCACTCCGCGCTCTCGCTCGCGTTCGCGTTCGTGTCGGCGATCATGCTGCACCGGTGGGGCTTCTTCGTGGGGCTGATCGGCGGGGCGGTGTTCGGCGCGATGCTGTACGCGATCAACGTCTACTCGCTGACGCTCGCGTTCCCGTGGTTCTTCGGCGTGCGGGGGATCGCGTTCTTCTCCACGCACGTCATCTTCGGCGCGGTGTCGGGCGCGATCTACGAGCTGCTCGAGAAGGAGGAGTTCGTTCCCGTGAGCGCGGAGGTCGCGTCTTGACCCCGATGGTCGTTCGCCGTGCCCCGGCCATGCAGCTCCGTCCGTACCCGCGCGCGCGGAGCGGCGGCAAGGCGCGCCTGCTGATCGCGGTCGTCGTGGGACTGTTCGCGCTCGTGTCGTACTTCGGCTCCTCCGAGTTCAATCCCGTCACGGGCGAGAAGCAGTACCTGGCGCTCACGCCGAACCAGGAGATCGCGCTCGGGCTGCAGGCCGCTCCGGAGATGATCGACACGTACGGCGGCCTCCATCCGGATGCGCGCGCGCAGGCGGTGGTGGACCGCGTGGGACAGGGAGTCGTGGCTCGCAGTGCGGCCGCCGACACGGACTGGCAGTTCGACTTCCATCTGCTCCGCGATCCGGAGACCGTGAACGCGTTCGCGCTGCCGGGCGGACAGATCTTCATCACGCAGGCGCTGTTCGGGCGGCTCGAAACGGAGGGGCAGCTCGCCGGCGTGCTCGGGCACGAGGTCGGCCACGTGGTCGCGCGGCACGGCGCGCAGCGCATGGCGAAGGACCGACTCACGCAGGGATTGATCGGCGCGGTCGCGGTCGGGTCGGAGAGCGTGGGTTCCGCGCAGATGGCGGCCATGATCGGGCAGATGGTGAACATGAGCTACGGCCGCGACGACGAGCTCCAGTCCGACGCGCTCGGCGTCCGCTTCATCGCCGAGGCCGGCTACGACCCGCGGGCGATGATCCGCGTGATGGAGATCCTGGACGAGGCGACGGGAGGCGCGGCGCGCGGGTCGGACTTCTTCAGCACGCATCCGAGTCCCGAGAACCGCATCGGGCGCATCCA
>JAGQIB010000404.1:0-9742 GCA_020431545.1 Gemmatimonadota bacterium | reverse complement strand
CCCCGGATGGCGCCGGGCCATTCGCGACGAAGGACGCCCAGAACCGCTCAAATCCGGCAACGAAACGGCCGATCGGGAGATCAGACTTCCCGATCCGTGCCTCATCCGGCTCCGCACCCCGCGCACGGTCCCTTCGAGCCCAGGAGGCCCGATGTCGACCGCGATTCTCGTCCTCGGGATGCACCGGAGCGGTACGTCCGCGCTGACCCGAGTCCTGCACCTGCTCGGCGCAGACCTTGGCTCGAACCTGATGCCACCGAGCCCCGCGAACCCCAAGGGCTACTGGGAACACGCCGACATCGTCTCCCTGCACGACGACGCGCTCGCGCAGCTCGGCCGCACCTGGGACGACCCGCGACCGATCGACGCGGAGCGTCTTCGCGGACCCGACCTCGCGCCCGTGCGGCGGCAGCTCCGGGATCTCCTCGAAAGGGAGTTCGGGGACACCGCGCTCTGGGCCGTGAAGGACCCGCGTCTCTGTCGCCTGCTTCCGCTCTGGGCGCCCGTCCTCGAGGAGCTCGGCGTGACGCCGCGGTTCCTGCTCGCGCACCGCGACTCGCGCGAAGTCGCGGCCTCGCTCGCGCGACGCGAGCACATGGACTCGGGCTTCGCGCACCTGCTGTGGCTCGAGCACGTGCTCGTCGCCGAGCGCGCGACGCGCGGCAGCGTCCGCAGCTCGCTCTGGTACGGCGATCTTCTCGGCGACTGGCGCGACGTGATGGGTCGGGTCGCTTCCGAGCTGCGCATCGCGTGGCCGAACCCGCTCGAATCCGTGGCGACCGAGGTCGACACGTTCCTGGATCCCTCGATGCGTCACCATCGCTCGTCCGAGGATCCGCTGCCCGCCTGGAACCGGGAAGTCACCGACGCGCTGCTCGCGGACGACGGCAACGCTCTCGATCGGGTGGCGTACTCGTTCGCGGAAGCGGGGGGGCTGTTCTTCCCCTGGGCCGAGCGCGTCTCGGCCGGGAATCGCACGACGGTCCAGTTGCTCCAGGAGCGCACGGTGCGCGCGGCGCGACTGCGCGACCGCGTGCGGGACCTGGAGGAGCACCTCGCGACCGCGGTGGCCTCGCGCGAGGCGGCCGGGCCGGCGATCGCCCCGGCGTCACCGGCGAACGCGAGCCTCCGCGACCTTCTGGAGCGGGAAGGCACCACGATCGTCCGGGACCACGACACGCCGGAGGGCGATCCGCGGGTGTCGATCGTGATCCCGCTCTACGGTCGGGTCGACCTCACCGCGAAGTGTCTGGAGTCCCTGGCGGCGAACACGCCGGAAGGCTCGTTCGAGGTGATCCTCGTCGACAACGCCTCGAAGGACTCCACTCCGGACCTGCTCGCGCGCCTCGACGGAAACGTGAAGATCGTGCGGAACGAGAAGAACCTCGGCTTCGCCACGGCGTGCAACCAGGGTGCGGCGCTGGCTGCCACACCGAACCTGCTGTTTCTGAACAACGATACCGAGGCGCACGCCGGGTGGCTCGAGCCGCTGCTGGAAACGCTCGAGGATCCGACGGTCGGTGTGGTCGGCGCGAAGCTCCTGTTCCCGGATGGCCTGGTGCAGCACGCCGGCGTCGCGCTCGCGACGCGTCCGTCCAGGATCCCGCTCGTGGCGTTCCATCTGCACTACGGAGTCCCCGCCGATGCGCCGGAGGTGAACGTCGCGCACGAGGTCCCGGTGGTGACGGGGGCCTGCCTGCTGATCCGACGCTCCCTGTTCGATTCGATCGGCGGGTTCGACACGTTCTTCTGGAACGGATACGAGGACGTCGATCTCTGCCTCCAGGCCGGCGCCCGGGGCGCGCGGGTCGTCTATCAGCCCGCGAGCGTTCTCACGCACCACGAGTCGATGTCCGGTCCCGAGCGCTTCACGCGCGTGGGCGAGAACGAGCGCCTGCTCTCCTCCCGCTGGATGGGCAAGGTGCCGGTCGACTTCGCGACCGACCCGGACGGGAAGCTCACCCCCACGGGGCAAGGGCGAATTCGTCCGTGGAGTCCGAATCGAGCCGCGCTGCAGACCGAAGGCAACGCTTCCCGCCCGAGCGCGTCGATCGTGATCCTCACACGAAACCAGCTTCCGCACACGCAGCGGTGCCTGGAGTCGATCGAACGCCACACGCCGGAGCCGCACGAGATCGTCGTGGTCGACAACGGTTCGACCGACGGCACCGTGAAGTGGGTCGCCGACTGGGCGGCCTCTCGGCCGCACGTGCTCCTGCTCGAGAACCTCGGGAATCGCGGCTTCGGGGCCGGCTGCAATGCCGGAATCGCGGCCGCGCACGGACGCGAGATCGTGCTGCTGAACAACGACACCGTGGTCACGAGCGGCTGGCTCACCGGCCTCCTCGACGTACTGGACGATCACCCGGACTGCGGGATCGTGGGTCCGATGACGAACTACGCGAGCGGGCCGCAGGTACTGGCGCAACCGGGCTACGGGGATCTCGACGAGCTCGACGCGTTCGCGCTCGAGCGGGCGGCGGAGTTCGCCGGACAGAGCCACGCCGCGCGACGCCTGCCGGCGTTCTGCTGGCTCGTGCGCCGCACGCTGATCGACGCGATCGGCGGGTTCGATCCCGTGTTCGGGCTCGGCAACTTCGAGGATGACGACTTCTGCCTCCGGGCCGCCCAGGCCGGATTCTCCGCGCGCTACGCGCTCGACGTGTTCGTGCACCACGTGGGCAGCCGCACGTTCGCGGGCGAGAAGATCGACTACCGGGAGGCCATGGAACGGAACTTCGAGATCTTCAAGGCGAAGTGGGAGATGGATCCGTCGGCGGAGCTCGGCTCCTATCCGTTCGAGTCGCTCGTCACGAGGCCGCGCCGTCCGAGGGTCCCGATTCCGGGAGTCGAGACGGCCTATGTGTTTCACCCCGAGGGCGGCGGCTGGCGAGAGCGGGTCGCGAGCGGGGAGTCGAACGGAACGGCGCGATCGACCGGCGCCGCCGGCTCGCGTGCAGCCGGGCCCGCGGCCGAGCCCGCGCCCGGCACGCACCGGCTGCATGTCGGCGTGATCGGCGGCGCGCCGGGCGAGGCGGTGGAGCGTCTGTTCCGTCGCTACGGACACGTCGGCGAACTGCCCGTGTTCGCGCGCGGGGGCGATCTCGCCGCGTCACTCGCGCGCGGCGGCGAGACGTTGCTCGTCGCGCCCGACATCCTGCTCACCGACGACGCGCTGCAGGAGATGGTGCAGGTGATGCGCGCCCATCCGGAGATCGGGGCGCTGGCGGCGACCGGCAACCTGGGGCGGGGCGCGCAGCGCGTGCGCCTCCCGGGCGAGCCGCGTCGTGCCGCGCGCTTTGCGGAGAAACGTCGGCGGCGGCACCGCGGCCATCTCACGTCGGTGGACGCCCTCGACCCGGCCTGCCTCCTGATCCGGGCCGACGCGGTGGCCGCGGCGGGCGGAGTCCGGGACGGCGCGCCGATCGAGGAAGAGGTGCGACGTCTCATCGATGCGCTCCCCGCGGCCGGCCACTCGATCGCCGTCGCCCGGGGCGCCTGGGTGTACCGGACCGAGGGGTCGGGGACGAGCGGCGGGCCGGCGGGGATCGATGACGTCGCTTCTCCGGTGGCGGCCGGAGATCCGCGCTAGACTCGGAGCATGGAGCGTCTCGCCCGCGTCCTCGCCACGTGGCCCGGCCGCGTGGCGGCCTGGTTCGTCGTGTGCACGGCGGCCGGCCTGTTCTTCGGCACGCAGCTCTACTACTCCACGGCCGCCTGGGGTCAGGGCGCCACCCTGGAGTGGGCGATCACCGTACGTCTGTGGGCGTGGTACGAGTGGGGCCTGCTCCTTCCCGTCGTGTTCTGGCTCGGCCGACGTTTCCCTCTGCCCGGCGCCCGGAGCGCGCTCGTCCATCTCGTCTTCTCGGTTCTGTTCGCGTGGGCGCAGATCGCGCTGAACACGTGGACCCACCTGACGTTCGTGGCGCCGGAGGAGATGGGCTACTCCTTCCGCGGCTACTTCCGGTCGCTGCTGCTGTTCGCGTTCCATCGCAACCTGCTGATCTACTGGACCATGGTCGTGGGCCAGTGGGTCTGGCGCACGCTGCAGGAGCTGCACCGGCAGCGCGTGGCGGCGGCGGAGCTGCGCACGCAGCTCACGCAGGCGCGGCTGGACGCCCTGCGCCTCCAGCTCCATCCGCACTTCCTGTTCAACACGCTGAACGCGATCCAGGCGCTCGTCCGCCGGGATCCGGGCGCGGCGGAGCGGGTGGTGGCCGACCTGAGCGAGCTGCTGCGCCTCACCCTGGACGACGTGGACGAATCGCTCGTTCCGCTCGCGCGGGAGGTCGAGATCCTCGACCGGTACGTCGCGATCCAGCAGGTGCGGTTCGGCGATCGCCTGCGGGTGGATCTCGATGTGCCGGAGGACCTGCGCGCGCTGCTCGTGCCGCCGATGCTGCTGCAGCCCGTGGTGGAGAATGCGATTCGGCACGGGACCGCGTCCCGGTACGATGGCGGGCAGATCTCGATCCGTGCCCGCCGCGCCGGCGATCGACTTCGAGTGATCGTGGAGGACGACGGTCCCGGCCTCGACGTGCCGGTCGACGTGGCGCTGCGGAAGGGGATCGGCCTTTCGAACACCGACGAGCGACTGCAGCGGACGTACGGGGAGCGGCAGAAGCTCACGCTGGAGCCGCGAGAGGGCGGCGGGTTGCGCGTGATCGTGGAGATGCCCGTGGACGAGGTTCCGGAGGAGGAGTCGGCGTGACGCTGCGCGTGGTGATCGTGGACGACGAGTCGCTCGCCCGCTCGCGCGTGCGGGATCTGCTCGCGAGCGAGGCCGACGTGGAAGTCGTGGGGGAGGCGGACGGCGGCGCTCCGGCGATCGAGTTGATCCGCCGTACGCGTCCGGATCTCGTCCTGCTCGACGTGCAGATGCCGGAGGTCGACGGCTTCGACGTGCTCGAGGCGCTCGACGAAGACGAGACCGAGTTGCCCGAGGTCATCTTCGTCACCGCGCACGACGGGCACGCGCTCCGCGCGTTCGACGCGCACGCGCTCGACTATCTGCTGAAGCCGTTCCGGGACGAACGCTTCCGCGACGCGCTCGACCGCGCCCGCGCGGCGATCGTGCACGACTCGCGCCGCCGCCTCGCGCAGTCCATCCGCCGTCTGCTCGGACGCGAGTCCGGCGAACCGGTGCGCGACCACCTCGTGGTGCGTTCCCCGGGCCGGGTCCGGCTCGTGCCGCTCGAAACGATCGACTGGATCGAATCCGCCGGAAACTACGTGATGCTGCACTGCGGGAAGGAAAGTCACCTTCTCCGGGAGACGATGACGGAGCTCGAGAATCGCCTCGACGCGAACCGCTGGATTCGGGTGCATCGCACCGCCCTCGTCCGGCTGGAGCGCGTGAGGGAAGTCCGGGTCTCGCCGTCCGGCGATGGCCGGATCCGGCTCGACAATGGCGTCGAGGTGCCGCTGAGCCGTCGGTATCGCAAGCGATTCGAGGACGCGCTGGAGGGTTAGCGCGGGGCGAAACGTCGGCGGTCGCGCGGCTTCGGGACGAACTCCCCTTGCGGCACGCTCTTTCGAGTGCCAGAATCCGCAACCGAATCGCTCCCGCGGTCGTATCAATGGCGTCCCGCGCGCGTCCCCGCTCGCCACGCGCCGCCGGTTCTCGCACCGGTTGCCGAATCGATGCCGTTCGAGGAAGGAGTCGTCTCATGTCGTTCCGCCCCCCGCGGGCGGGCGCGTTTCTCGCGCTCCCCCTGTCGCTCCTGTTCATCTCCGCCGCCGCGGCCGCTCCGTCCGTGCCGGCGGCCGCCACCCCCGCGCCCGAGGCGCCGTTCCGATTCGTTTCCGCCGTATTGCAGACGGACGCGAAGGACGCGATCGCGGATCGCGTGCGGGAGCTCGGCGGCGACGTCACGTACACGTTCGAGAACCTCGACGCGGTCACCGTGCGTCTGCCGGCGGATCGCCTCGACGAGCTCCTCGCGGACCCGCGCGTCCGCGACGCATCCCGTGCGCACGACGTTCGCCGCGCGGTGGTGACGCCGGACCTGTCCCGCTTCGCACCCGCCTTCGGCCGATCCCGGCCTCCGGTCGGCGACGGCACCACGATTCCGGTGCCGGGCGCCGAGCGCTGGCGCGTGCGCTCCGTGCCGGTGGCGGAAATCGCGTCGCCCGGCCGCGACGTCACGCCGGGCTCGTTCCTCGGCTACGACTCCGTGACCGGCGCCGCCCAGAGCTGGGAGGCGACCGGCGCCGGTGAAGGCGCCGTGGTCGCGATCATCGACAGCGGCGTGTACTCCGGTCACCCGATGATCGAGGGCAACGTGATCGGCGGGTTCAATCTCGTGCCCGAGGACGAGGAGCGCGCCATCGACCGCGACGGCGACGGTACGCCCGAGAACCTCTCGTTCGACTGGGATGCGCTGCAGAACAACTCCCACGGGACGATGGTGGCGGGCCTGATCGCCGGCCACGCGATCCTCGAGCTGCCGGCCGACGATCCGTTCGCGGAGTCGGTGGCGCTGAACTCGCCGGAGTCGATCGAGATCGACGGAGACACGGCGCTGCTGCACCTGATGGGCGCGGCGCCGGGCGCTTCGCTGTTCGGCGTGAAGGTGTTCCCGTACGACGGGGGCAGCGCGCCGGATGCCCGCGTGGCGGAGGCGATCGATCGTCTCGTGACCATGAAGCGGCACGGGGAGCTCGACCTCGACGTCATCAACATGAGCCTGTCCGGCCCGGTGCTGTTCGACGGCTGGAATCCCCTCGACCGCATGGTCGATCGCGCCACGTACTACGGCATCACGTGCGTGTCGGCGGCGGCGAACGAGGGTCCGGCCCTGATCACGGTGGGCAGCCCGGGCTCCGCGATCACGTCGCTCACCGCGGGCGGCGCGGTCGATCCGCTCCACACACGGATCGCGGTGGAGGTCCTGTTCGGGGCGCCTCCCGGATCCGGCGAGCTGTTCTACCCGCACGGCCTGCAGGTCGTGGATTTCTCCGCGCGCGGTCTCACCGGCGACGGACGCGTGAAGCCGGACCTGATCGCCTCGGCGTTCTTCCTGTTCTCCTCCAACATGATCGACGTGACCGGCGATCGGATCCCCGACGTCCCCTCCTTCGGATTCGGCTCCGGTACCTCCTTCGCCACGCCGACCGTGAGCGGGTGCGCGGCGCTGCTCCACGCCTGGGCGAAGCACGAGGGACGTCACGCCCGGGCGCCGTTCATCGCGAACGTCCTGAAGCTCGGCGCGCAGCCGATCGACGGCGCGTTCAGCGAGCGCGACCAGGGACGCGGCTTCGTGAGCGTACCCGCGGCGCTGGAGGAGCTGGAGGAAGGGCACGTGTGGTGGTCCGGCTGGTCGGATCCTTCGCATCCGCTGGCGGAGCGCGTGCGGATGCGCGGTCACGTGTCACGGTCCACACCCGAGCTCGGTCCGGGCGAGACGTACGACTACCTGCTCGAGGTGCCGGACGGCCTCGCGGCGATCGAGATGTCGTTCCCCGGGTTCACCACCGGCGACGTCCAGAATCCGTTCTTCGGAGACGAGGTCCAGGTCACGGTGCACTCCGCGAAGCGGGGCGGTGCCGGGGACTACGTGTTCGGCGGCGTTCTCGAGGGCGGTGAGTCGTTCGTGTGGCCGTATCCGGAACCCGGCACCGCGCGGGTCACGATCGGCGGTTCGCTCTCGAACTACAGTCCGGTGAGCGCGACCTGGGAGGCGACGTCGCAGCGCGCGCACTTCGAGCCGGACTGGACGTTCGTGGGTCAGCTCCGCCGCGACGAGATCGACGCGCACCCGATCGAAGTTCCCGAGGGACTCGACGCGCTCGGCCTGCGGCTCGAGTGGAAGCACGACTGGACACGCTGGCCGACGTACGATCTCGACCTCTGGGCGCGCTCGCCGTCCGGCGCGATGATCCCGTTCGCCTCGATCGACAGTCCCGAGCTCGGGCTGATCGAGAACCCGGAGCCCGGGACCTGGACGCTGATCGTGCAGGACTTCGGTACGGTGATCCATCGCGAGCGGTATCGCGTCGAGGCGTTCGCTCTGAACGGCGGCCCCGTGCGCGCGGAGGGCGTGATGGACGCCGCGCGTCCTCGGATCACGTCCGTCGGGCCGAATCCGTCGCGCGGCGGAACCGACGTTTCCTTCTCGCTGCCGCAGCGGGGTCCCGTGCGCGTGCGCGTCTACGACGTCACGGGGCGGCTCGTCCGCACCGTGGCCGACGAGGTCCGCGAGGCCGGCCGGTCCGAGGTCCGCTGGGACGGCAAGACCGACGGTGGCGCGAACGCCGCGGCCGGGGTCTACTTCGTGCGGCTGGAGACGGAGCGCGGCAGTTCGAGCCGCAAGGTCGTGCGCATGAACTGACCCCGACGTCGGGGTCACGAAGGGGCCGCTCGGTGTCCGGTGGTGACTGAACCGGGCGCCGGGCGGCCTTCGTGCTTTCGGGCGGCGGGCTACTTCCGGCTGAAGCCGAAGCTCTGCAGCGTTCGCGTGTCGAGGTCGAACGTCGCGTTCAGCGCCGGGCCGCCGTTCTCGGCCGTGAACAGCCGCGCGAATTCTCCGCCCACGGTGGCCGCCTCCTGCTCGGTCCACGTCGCGAGGAAGATCGTGTCGCCGTTCGTGACGTGAGCGGGGTGTCCCCAGTCCATCAGCGCCTGATCGTACGTCAGCACGCCCACGCGGGGTCCGAGGTACGTGCCCACGGGATCGAGGACTTCCGGGCGGGTATTGTGCTGCCGGATGTGTTCGCGCATGCCCCCGCAACCGGCGATCGCGACCACGGCGATCGCGACGGCGACGAAGGCAACAGCTTGCAGGATGCGTCGGTCCATGAGGTCTCCACGGGTGCGTCGGTCGACCCGGGCGGGAGCCGCGAGGCGCGGACCCCGCTCGGAGGCCCCGAAACGAAGGGGGCCATCTCGGAGATCGGCGGGTCGCGGACCCGGCTTGAGCGGGGTACGCTGGCGGGTCGGCGGAGGCCGCGCAGCGGGCGGTCCGGACCGCGGGAGGCGACGTGTACGAGCTCATCGACGCCGGGCACGGCCGGAAGCTGGAGCGTTTCGGGAGTCGCTGCATCTCCCGGCCCGCTCCCGCGGCGCAGGAGCCGCCGCTCGACCCGGCGGCGTGGGCCGCGGCGGACGGCACGTACTACCCGGGGGCCGGCGAGGGAGCGCCGGGTCGCTGGGAGTTCGAGGGCGCGGCTCCGGAAGGCTGGACCGTCACGATCGGCGGGATCGTGTACGAGCTGCGACCGACTCCCACCGGCCAGGTCGGAGTGTTCCCCGAGGCGACGGACCTGCGCGCGGACCTCGCGGAGCGGATCCGCGAGGAGTCGGCTCGTCGCCCGGAGCACGCGCCGCCGCGAATCCTCGACCTGTTCTGCTACACGGGCGGGCTCGGGCTGACGGCGGCGAGGGCGGGGGCGGCCGTCACCGCCATCGACGCCTCGAAGCCCGCGATCGCCTGGCTCCGTCGCAACGTGGACCACAACGACCTCTCGGACCGTCCCCTTCGCTCGATCGCGGAGGACGTGCCGAAGTTCGTCGCGCGCGAGCGGCGGCGCGGGGGAAACTGGGACGGCGTGGCGCTCGACCCGCCGACGTTCGGACGCGGGCCGCGCGGCGAGCGCTGGGAGATCGAGCGCGGGCTCGCGCCGCTCCTGCGTGACGTCGCGGCGATCCTGTCCCAGGATGCGCGGTTCGTGCTGGTCACCGCCCACGCGGAAGGCTGGTCGCCGGCTCGCCTCGCGCGCGAGGTCGAGCGCGCGCTCGGCG
>JAGQIB010000403.1 GCA_020431545.1 Gemmatimonadota bacterium | reverse complement strand
ACGACCTTGCCCTTGCCCTCGTCGCCCCACTGGGCGCCGACCAGCACGCGAACGGCCATGATCCCTCCCCCATCCGTGCGTGAGGCGGGTCTCCCGAAATCCGGGGGTCCCGCGCGAATCCGGGGCAGCATAACCCGTTCCGGGCCGGAGTTCGAGCCCATCGATCGTCCCGGATGGCCCGGGAACGCCCGCCCTCAGAGCCCCGCGATCAGCACCCGGGCCACGGAGGCGACCACGAGACTGATCGTGAAGTTCACGAGTGTGCCGCCGAGGTAGTAGCCGGCGTCCTCACGGATCTCCTGCTGCCGGGCCAGTGTCTTGGCCGTGAAGATCAGGGCGAGGCCCACCGGCTGACCCGAGACGACGAAGATCACGGTGAGCACGTTCTCGCACTTCCCGAGGATCATGCCCTGGCGCTTGACGAGCCGGGCCCGCTCGGCCTCGCGCTCCACCGCGACGGGATCGGTGGACTCGGCGATGGCCGGGTCACGCCGCGGAGCGCCGGCAATGAGCGGAACCAGCCAGTTCGTCCCGAACCACGTCACGAGGAGGGCGGCCAGGATGACACCGAGACGGGGCCACGTGCCGTGCACGGCCGCCGCGAGAATGGGCTGAGTCGTGACGGACGGCGACGCCGAGGGCGACGGGTCTGGCGACGCCGCCGGATCGATCGGCGCGGGGTGCGACTGCGGGAGCGGAGCGGGCGACGAGGAATCGGCGACGCTCTGGGATGCCCGTTCTTCTCGCCCGGGTTCGTCGATCGACGTCGCGGCCGCGGAGTCGGGAGAGGACTCGAGAACGGGATCGGCCGCGTGAACGGGTGGGATCAGTGCGGAGGTGGCCGCCAGAAGGACGAGAGATCCCGCGAGCAGCACCCGCCGTCGATTCGGGCTCATGGCTTGATCCCGGCGAGCCATCCACGAATCGCTTCCTCGGCCGCCAGCAGTTCGGAGTGCCGAGCCTGCCGGAGACGCGTCGAGATCGCCGGCTGGGTGACTCCGAGCGCGCGGGCGATCTCCTGCTGGGTCGGGCTTTCTCCCGCATTGTCGGTCCGAGCGAGTGTCGCGGCTTCGTGCGCGGCGTCCGTCCAGTCGCGTAACGTTTCGTGGTGCAGGCGACACGCCTCCTCCACCACACGACAAGCTGCCGGGTCCGCCGCTTCGATCGCGAGCGCGAGCGGGCGTTTCTCGCGCCGAGCACGCGCGAGCGCCTCGGCGGCGCGATGAAACGCGGGACCGTCGTATCGAGACGCCGGATCTCCGGGCTCGCCGAGATCGAGAGCGCCGTCCGCCAGCGCGAATCGAAAGCGATCGGGCCAGAGCGCGAGGTTGATGCGGGTGATGATGTCGAACACCGGCGTGGCCCGACTCAGAACCGCGGAGATCTCGTCGAGTCCCTTGGTCGTCTCGAGACCGGCGAGCAGGGAGGACTCCTGCTCGACGTTCACGGCGCCGAGCACGGCCTCGATCTTCTGGGCGAGTTCGGCCCGGTGGGGCTTGCGACGAGAGGATTCGAGGTCGCCGACCAGGGCGAGACTCCAGGCCAACATGACTCCTCCGGGTTCGAGAAGGTGATATAAACCCCTGAGATTATCCCCGTCAATATAAACCCTGGGGTTGATCCGCTTCCCCAGGACGACCCCATCCAGGGCACTGTATAATCCCCAGGTGTTATATATCGTCAATATCAATCCGAGAGTTTATTTCTCGCCAGCTCTCCCCGACTCCCGGGTCATCCCGCCCGCACGCCCCCGCCGTCGACGAGCCCGGGGAAGCCCGCTAGGATGGCCCCCATGTCCAAGAGACGTTCTTCCCGCGGCGCGCGCTCCCGCCCCAGCCCCACGGGCCGGACGACCCGGCGGGTCCATCGGACGAAGGCCGGAGCGGCCCCCGGCACCCTGATCGCCCCACCCGAGGCGTCGGCCACGAAGGCGTACGCCATGGCCTGGGGGCCGGACGGAGGCGTGGAGCGCGACGACCCCTCACCGGAAGTCGCCCGGACACTCACGACCGAGCACCCGGTGACCTGGATCGATCTCCAGGGCCTCGCCGACGTTCAGCGCATCGAGGAGTTCGGGAACGCGTTCGGCCTGCACCCCCTCGCGCTCGAGGACGCGTTCAACTCCCCGCAGCGCGCGAAGCTCGAGGAGTTCGACGAGTTCTGCTTCGTCATCGCCCGCCAACCGCACGGCGACCACGGCTCCGAGCAGATCGCGCTGTTCCTGGGATCGAACTGGGTGATCACCCTGCAGGAGCGGGTGGGCGATTGCTTCGAGCCGCTACGCGAGCGAATCCGTGCGGGGCGGCCGCGTCTCAGCAACGGCGGGGCGGGCTATCTCCTCTACGCCATGCTCGACTCCATCATCGACGGCTGGTTCCCACGCGTCGAGGCGGTGCGCGATCGCCTCGACGCCCTGGAGGCCGAGCTGTTCGAGGACGACGGGAGGGACATCGCGCCCCGCATCCATGCGATCAAGCAGGAGATCGGCGCCGCGCGCCGCGAGATCTGGCCGATGCGCGACGTGATCTCGGGTCTGCTGCGCGAAGACTCCGAGATCGGCGAGGAGAACCACCCGTACCTGCGCGACTGCTCCGACCATCTCAAGGTGCTGCTGGACGGGCTCGATGCCGCCTACGACGCAGCCGGCGGCCTGTTCGACCTGCACCTCTCGCTGACCAGCCACCGCATGAACGAGGTCATGCGCGTGCTCACGATCATCGCCACGCTGTTCATCCCGCTGTCGTTCGTGGCCGGACTCTACGGGATGAACTTCGACAC
>JAGQIB010000402.1 GCA_020431545.1 Gemmatimonadota bacterium | reverse complement strand
CGGCGACATGGACTTCAAGGTGACGGGCACGGCCGAGGGCATCACCGCGCTCCAGATGGACAACAAGCTGGGCGGCATTCCGTTCTCGACGCTGCGGGAGGCGCTGGAGCAGGCTCGCGAGGGCCGTCTCCACATCCTCGGCAAGATGAACGAGGCGATGTCGCGTCCGCGCGAGGAGATGAGCCCGTGGGCGCCGCGCATCCTGCGCCTGATGATCGATCCGGAGAAGATCCGCGACATCATCGGCCCCGGCGGCAAGACGATCCGCAAGATCACGGCCGACACCGGCGCCTCGATCGACGTCGAGGACGACGGATCGGTCAAGATCGCATCCGTGGATCGCGACGCGGGCGAGACGGCGCTGCGCATGATCGAGGAGATCGTGGCGGACGCCGAGCTCGGAGCGACCTACACGGGTCGCGTGCGTCGGATCGAGTCCTTCGGCGCGTTCGTGGAGATCCTGCCCGGGAAGGACGGCCTCGTGCACGTCTCCGAGCTCGATCGCGAGCGCGTGGAGAAGGTGGAAGACGTCGTGCAGGAAGGCGACGTCATCTCCGTGAAGGTCATCGACATCGGCCCGGACGGAAAGATCCGCCTCTCGCGCAAGGCCGTCCTCATGGAGGAGGCCGGCGAGGAGTACGTGCCCACGAAGCGTCCGGGTTCGGACGGCGGGGGCCGGGATCGCAACGGCGGACGTCGCCGCGGCGGTCGAGATCGCAAGCCGGCGGGAGCGGGCCGCCGCTAGGCGGAAACTCTCGTCGAAACGTCGAGCGCCCCCGGTCTTCGCGGACCGGGGGCGCTTTCTTTTTCCGGCGATCGCGCGGGCCGTCTTCTCGGGGGTTCCGGCCGGTCCCGACTCCCCGGGCGACTATCGGTAGACGTCTTTGATCCGGGCCCAGGTAAGGTCGTCCGCGGAAACGGGACCCTCCACGAAGCACGGCCAGGCGCCCACAAGAAACGGAATCTCGAACGGGGGGACGGTCGGGTTGAATCCGAACGCGAGTTCGAGATCGAGCACGCTTCCGAAGGGATTGATCGCCCCCGGGAAGGCGGAGAACGAAAACACCTGCAGGTCGTCGCTCGCATCCAGGTGGAGGTACGCGGCGATCGGTTGCTCCGCTCCCAGCTGCCAGCAGACCATCCACAGGTAGAGGAAGAACGTCCCCGATACGTCTCCCGAGGAGTCGTAGGGGTCGACGTCGCTTCGACTGATCGTGAAGCCGACCGGCAACGTGCTCGGACTGCAGGCGCCGCTGCCGCAGGCCGTGCCCTGGCTCACGAAGCCTGCGGTCGCCGACTCGTGCATCTCGGGGTCCGAGCCGAAAGGGATGTCCGAGTACACGATCTGGGCCGCGTCGGTGAAGCAAAGGCTGACTGCCCCGGCGGGATCTCCGGCGAGAAGTATCGAGAGCGCCGTGAGAGCGAGGGACGTGTGACAGATCCGGTGGCCGGCTTCGATGCGTCGGCGGAACGCGAACATGGCGAAGGTCTCCTCGATGAGGGTGAGCACCCGCACGAAGGATTCACACGGGGACCGGGGGACTGGCCGAGTATTGTCATCAACCGGTTCCGATTGCAAGAGGGCCGGTCCCACGGCCTCGAACCGCGCCGTGGTCCACGTCGCCCGGCGGGGGACCGAAGCTAGTCGCCCTTCGCCGCGATCTTCGCCCACGTGTCCCGGAGCGTGGCGGTCCGGTTCAGGACGAGACGGTCCGCGGCGCGATCCCGATCCACGCAGTAGTAGCCGAGACGCTCCAGCTGGAACGCGAATCCGGGCTCCGCGTCCCGCAGCGCGGGCTCGACCCACGCATCGGCGATCTCCACCAGCGAGTCCTCGGCCAGCACGGTCCGGAAATCCTCGACGCGGCCGGGCTCCGGCACGGAGAACAGCGCGCCGTACTGGCGCACCGTGGCCGGGATCGCGTGCGCGGCCGAGACCCAGTGGATCGTCCCCTTGATCTTGCGACCGTCCGGCGCGTGACCGCCCCGCGTGTCGAGATCGCACGTGCAGCGAAGCTCCACGATCTTGCCGGCCGCGTCCTTCACGACCTCGTCGCACCGGATGATGTAGCCCCACCGGAGCCGGACCTCGCCGCCGGGCCGCAGCCGGAAGAACTTCCGCGGCGGATCCTCCATGAAGTCGGCCGCCTCGATCAGCAGCTCGCCCGAGAACGGGATCTCGCGCGTGCCCGCCGACTCGTCTTCCGGGTTGTTGACGGCGGGGAGCATCTCGACCTTCCCCTCGGGCCAGTTCGTGAGGACGACGCGCAGCGGATCGAGCACGCCCAGGAATCGCGGCGCCTCGCGGTTCAGGACCTCCCGGACACAGTGCTCGAGGAGCGCGTACTCCACGAGATTCTCGTCCTTCGCCACGCCGATCCGGGCGGCGAAGTCCCGCAGGGCCGCCGGGGGGTAGCCGCGACGCCGCATCGCTGCCAGCGTGGGCATCCGGGGATCGTCCCAGCCCGCCACATGGCCCTCCTCCACGAGGGCGCGGAGCTTCCGCTTCGTCACGAGCGTGTGCGAAAGCTCGAGCCTCGCGAACTCGATCTGCTGCGGATGGTAGATCCCCAGCGAATCGAGGAACCAGTCGTAGAGCGGTCGGTGATTCTCGAACTCGATGCTCGCGAGACTGTGCGTGATCCCCTCCACGGAGTCGGAGAGGGGGTGGGCCCAGTCGTACATCGGATAGACGCACCACGCGTCGCCGGTGCGGTGGTGGTGCGCGGTGAGGATCCGGTACATCACGGGGTCGCGCAGATTCAGGTTCGGCGCGGCCATGTCGATCTTCGCGCGGAGCGTGCGACTGCCGTCCGGGAACTCACCGGACCGCATGCGACGGAACAGATCGAGGTTCTCCGCGACGGACCGGTTCCGGTGCGGGCTCTCCCGTCCGGGCTCGGTCAGCGTGCCGCGGGTCTCCCGGACCTGGTCCGGCGTGAGATCGCACACGTAGGCCAGGCCCTTCTCGATCAGCTCTTCGGCCCAGGCCCACATGCGGCCGTAGTAGTCGGACGCGTAGAGGATCTCCGCCGGTTCGAACCCGAGCCAGCGTACGTCGGCCACGATCGAGTCCACGAACTCCTGCTCTTCCTTGATGGGATTCGTGTCGTCGAACCGGAGGTTGCACTTTCCCCCGAACTCCGCGGCGATCCCGAAGTTGATGCAGATCGACTTCGCGTGGCCGATGTGGAGATAGCCGTTCGGCTCGGGAGGAAACCGCGTGCAGACGCGCCCGTCGAAGCGGCCGGACGCGTTGTGCTCGCGGACGATGCGCTGAATGAAGTGCAGCTTCTCGCGCGCGCCCTCGTCAGTCGGCGTCGCCATGGACGGTCTCCTTCGCGGCCCGGGCCTTCTCCAGCGCGGCGTCGATTCGCGCCACCACGAGGTCCGGGCCGAGGATCTCGAGCGTCTCGAACATCCCGAACCCGACCGCCTTCCCGGTGGTGGCGACCCGGAGGGCGTGAATGATCTTGGAGATCGCGAGATCGCGCGACTCCACGAATCCCTTGAGCGCGGTCTCGAGCGCTTCCGCCGCGAAGGGCCGCACCGCCCCGACGACGTCGCGGAAGGCGGCGAGCAGGTCGATCGCGTCGTCCGGCTTCGTGATCCGCTTCTCGAACGCCTTCTCGTCGTACGCGAGGTCCCCGGCCGCCGGGAACAGATCCGCGTAGTCCAGGATGTCCCCGGCGATCTTGATCCGATCTCCCGCCGCCTCGACGATCCGGGTGACCCGGGCCACCGTGGCCGGATCGTCCACGTCGTCGATCCATCCGGCCTCCGCGAGGTAGGGTAGGACCAGGCGCGTGCGGGCGGCGAGCGGCACCTCCTGCATGCGCCGCTCCTGGAACGCCACGAGCTTCTTGGGATCGAAGCTCGCAGGCGACTTGCTCACCCGGTCGAGCCGGAACTCGCGGACCATCTCCTCGCGCGTGAAGTCCTCGGTGCGGTCGTCCAGCGACCAGCCCAGCAGCAGCAGGTAGTTCACCACCGCGTCCGGCAGGAAGCCGACGTCCTCGTAGAAGCCCACGATCACGGGATTGAAGGTCTCCGCGTCGGCGGTGCGACCGAGTCGCTCGAGCACGGTCATGCCGCGCGCATGCAGCTCGGCGAAGTCCGGGTTCTTGAGGTACTTCGCGATCTTCCGCTTGCTGAGCTTGTTGCGGCTGCCCGGCTCCGCCACGAACGGGAGGTGGGCGTGGATCGGCGGCTCGGCGCCGAGCGCCTCCGCGATGAAGATCTGGCGCGGCGTGTTCGAGAGGTGCTCCTCCGCCCGGATCACGTGCGAGATCTTCATGTCCTGGTCGTCGACGACATTCGCGAGATGGTACAGGCACGTTCCGTCCGCCCGGCGGATCACGTGGTCCTGCTCGCGCGCCCACTCGAACTCCACGTCGCCGCGGACGAGATCGTGGAACCGACAGCTGCCCTCGCGCGGCATCGTGAGGCGAACGACCGCGCTGCGGCCCTCGGCCGCGAAGCGCTCGTCGTCCGCCGGGGACTCGGCGCGCCAGCGGCGGCTGTACACGAACGCGCGCCCCGCCGCCCGGGCCTCCTCGCGCTCCGCCTCGAGCTCCTCGGGGGTCGCGTAGTCGCGATAGGCCGCCCCCGACGCGAGCAGTCGCTCCACCGCCGCGTCGTAGCGATCCGCCCGCTCGGACTGGCGGTACGGTCCGTAGTCGCCGCCCACCTCCAGGCCCTCGTCCCAGTCGATTCCGAGCCAGCGGAGGCCCTCCAGGATCGGCCGGACCGCCTCCTCGAGGTTGCGCTCCCGGTCCGTATCGTCGAGCCGGAGCAGGAACCGACCGCCCTGGCTCCGGGCGAACAGCCAGTTGAACAGGGCGGTGCGGACGCCTCCGATGTGGAGGTAGCCGGTGGGACTGGGGGCGAAGCGGGTGCGGACCACGCGAACTCCGGGGACAGGGGAATCCGCCTATGTAAGCGCAGGTCCGCTCGCGAGACAAGGCCCCGGCGGCATCGGCGAGTGGAGCGGGCCCGGATCGCGTCCATCGATCCGTGAGCGAAGCGAAGAAATGGAGGGGAGGGAGCGACCTAGGGGGCGCTGCCGCGGGGAACCAGGGCGAATGACCGCCCGTCCTCGCCGAGCGAGTACTCGAAGCGGGGAGCGCCGTCCTTCACGAGCGCGGACTCGGGGACGATCTGCTCGTCGAGGAGCGAGTCCAGCGATTCGGGGTAGCGGTCGTGCCGCACGCGGTAGACCTCGACGGCCGTCCGGACACCGGTCTCGAGCTCGGCGGTGGAGATCTGGGCCCGACGGTTCCGCCACTCGCCCACGAGCGGATCCTCCGCATGGAACGGGCTCAGCACGCTGCTGAACGCGATCGCCAGCAGCAACAGCGCGACGACGGGGCCGAGCCAGCGCACCGCGCTCCGCAGATCGAACTCGGTCGCGGCCTCCGCCTCCGACGCGGTCGAGCGGCCGCGACGCAGGAGCGTGACCCAGCCCTTGCGCGCGCAGTCGAACAGCGCGTGCGTGGCGGTGTAGCGATCGAGTCGCGAATCCGCGAGGATCGTGTCGATGTCGCGGATCGCGTTGACGAGCGCGAGCACGGCTCGCTCGTCCGAGCTCTCCGGCTGCGCCGCGCGTCCCGTCGCCGTGAGCGCCAGCACCCCGTCCTCCGGACCGAGCGCCTTGCGCATCTCGGAGACTTCATCCGCCTTGCGCGCCGCCTCCATGAGGATCGGGCCGATCTCGGCCGCGAGGGATCCCTCCGGCACGGGACCCGTGCGGTCTTCCGTCTCGAACTCGTACGTGCCGGAACGGATCGACATGAGGTCGAAGATGTCCTGCTCGACCATCGCGTCGAAGATGTCCTGGACGTCGTCCGAGGACAGCAGGCCTTCCTTCTGCAGGATGTCCTGCACGTCCATGCCGGTCTTGCGGCGGACGGCGGCCACGCGATCCATCTGATCGTCCGACAGGATGCCCTTGCGGACGATGAACTGCTCGAGCGGATCGGTCTCCTCCGCCGGGTTCTTCGTGGACGTGATCTTGCCGTCGCGGAAGAAGACGAAGTGACAGTCCCCGCGGGAGATCACCTTGAGCCAGCCGGCCTTCTTCTGCGAGGCGATCAGCTGGAGAATGTCGGGGAGCTCGAACTCCCGCAGCTCGCCACGGAACGACATCAGGCAGTCCCCGGTTCGGTGGTTTCCTTGTCCGGCGAGTGGCGACGGACCTGGACCGTTTCCCGCAGTGAGAGGCCGCCCAGCAGCGCCCAGGCGAGCCCGAGAATCAACGGCAGCGAGGATCCCACGCGAACCACGCGCAGCACGGGGTCGGGCCAGATCGGCGCGAGCAGGGCGAGGGTCAGGATCACGAGCGCGCCGCGCACGTACCAGACCGCCCGACGGCGCGCGCCGAGGATCACGAGACCGGAGCCGGGCGCGAGGAACGAAAGGGCGAGCAGCGCGGGCGCGGTCAGGGACGTCGCGTGCCGACGTCGCCCGTCGAGCAGCTCGGAGCGCTTCAGCGGCGCCTGCACCTCACGGAGCACGGCGTGGCACTCCGCGCAGTAGCTCCGTCGCTGCACGCGGTAGTGGCACTTGCGGCAGGTCCACCGCGAGCAACCGGCGCAGCGGGCGGCCCGCGGCAACTCCCGGGCCTTCGCGACCCACCACAGGATCAGCAGCAGCGGAGCCGAGAGGAACAGCGGACGGATCGGAAGCAGGACGTCGATCACCGCGCCGTACGCGCGCGACCGATCGAACGTCGACACGCGACCTTCGCCGCGCGCGGCGCGGGCCCAGAGCGCCGACGCATCCAGCACCTCGTCGCGGACCACGATGTCGAGCGCCTCGGTCGTGAGTCGCGGCGGCAGTCGGTAGCCGAGACGCGTCGCCGTTTCCAGCGCGTCGTCCGCCTTCCGGAAATCGAGATTGCGCACGTAGGCCTGCGC
>JAGQIB010000401.1 GCA_020431545.1 Gemmatimonadota bacterium | reverse complement strand
CAACATCTTCAACGACGGCGCCTTCAAGAGCATGACCGAACGCGAGGTGCGCTCGGACGCGCAGATCGAGCTCGTGCACGGACAGCCGATGATCTTCGGCAAGGATCGCGACCGCGGCCTGGTGTTCCGCGACGAGGGGCTGGAGGTCGTGCGCCTCGGCGAGGACGGGATCACCGAGGCCGATCTCCTCGTGCACGACGAGACGCGCGAGCGCCCGTCGCGCGCGTTCCAGCTGAGCCGCATGGAGTCGCCGGACTTCCCGGTGCCGATCGGCGTGTTCCGCGCCGTCCATCGCCCCACGCTGGAGACGGAGATCGTCGCGCAGATCGGACGCGCGCAGGACGCCGAGGGCGCCGGGAATCTCGCAGCGCTGCTCGAGGAAGGCGACGTCTGGGAAGTTCAAGATGGGGGCCGGAACGGCCGATAGCCTGTGTGCGGAGGGGTGCGATGGCGACGAAGAACAAGGTGATCTTTTCGGTCGAGGAAGCGAATCGCGCGCTTCCGCTCGTGCGCTCGATCGTCGGTGACGTCGCCGAGCGCTGGCAGGACCTCGTGAAGGTCCGCGAGGAGTACGGCAACTCCTCGCCCGAGCACGATCGCATCATGCGAGAGCTCGCGGAGTTCATCCAGGAGCTGAACGAGATCGGCTGCCATCTCCGGGACTTCGAGCGCGGACTCGTGGACTTCCCCGGCCTCCTGAACGGCAAGGAAGTGCAGTGGTCCTGGCGGCTCGGCGAGGACTCCGTGGAGCACTTCACGCGCGGCGAGAAGGGCCCCCGGGAGCCGCTCCCGGTCCCGTCGAACTCCTGACGACGTCGCACGATCCCGTACCCCCCGGTGCGGAACGGAAACGGGCCGGCTCCCTCGCGGGGGCCGGCCCGTTCTCTCGTGCGCACGGTCGGACGATCAGCGGATCCGGGTGATCTTCCGGGTCCGGACCTCCCCCGCCGCCTCCAGCTTCGCGAAGTACACGCCCGGCGCGACCTCCCGTCCGGCGTCGTCCCGGCCGGACCAGGTCACGGACTGACGGCCGGCCGCCACCCGGCTGCCGCCGAGGAGAGTGGCCACGCGGCGCCCGGCGACGTCGTAGACCGCGAGGGTCGCCGGCCCCGCCGCCGGGACGTCGAATCGGATCTCCTGCCGATCCCGGGCCGGATTCGGCACCGGAGCCGAAAGGGACAGCGACGCGAGCGGGCCCGCGGCGATCCCGCCCGGCGCGTCGGTGGCGCCGAACAGCAGGGCGACCTCGTCGACACCGGCCTCGACGTACTGATCGTCGCCGAGGTCCTCGGCCACGAAACGCAGCTGCATCGTGGCCGTCGGGGTGACCACCGAGCTCAGGTCGATCGTGACCTCCGCCCAGGAGTCCGTCCCGAACGAGAGCGTCTCGAGGTTCGTCCAGGTGGAGCCGCCGTCCGTGCTGACGTCGGTCCGGAACTCGTCGTCGCTCTGGGACGGCGCGCGGTTCGAGAACCAGCGCTGGTACCGGAGTCCCACCGTTCCGAAGCCGCTCGCGTCGAACACCGGCGAGAGCAGCGTCGTGCGGCCGTTGTCGACGTCCGACGTGCCGACGAACGAGGGCGTGTGGTTCTCGGTGACCCAGGCGAAGCCCGTGTCGAGACCGGAGGCGTCCACGTCGGGGCCGACCGGTCCGAGCCAGTAGCTGCCGAACGGAATCGCCCGCTCCCACAGCCCATCGGTGGCGTCGTCGCCGGGGGCGCCGCTGACCCAGGCCTGATCGTTCTGGAAGTCGTCGTAGAAACCCGGGTTCGCGTTCGCGCTCACCGGAGTCGTCGTGCCGACCGCCGGCACGACCGCCACGTCGGTGAGCTCGAAACCGAACTTGCCGAAGCGCGCTGTCCAGGGAATGCCGGCCGGGAGGCCGGGGATCGTGACCTGACCGTTCGCGTCCGTTTCCAGATTGACGATCGGAGAGTCGAAGACGAACCCGCGCGCTCCCGCGATCGGCAGCCCGTCCCGCGCGGAGAGCAGCGTGATCTCCACCGTTCCGTTCGGGATCGCCTGCAGGTCCACGTCGTGGACGAGCACGCCGTTCGGCGGAATGACGACATTCGCCGTGTCGGGCTGGTACCCGAACCGCGTCGTGACCACCTGGTAGGAGCCGCCGGAGATGAGTCCGGAGTAGGTCCCGGCACCGTCCGTGGGGTAGTCGAACTGCGTGCCGATGATCCGCACGTGCGCGGAATCGAGCGGCGCGCTCGTCGCGAGGTTGCGCACCGTGCCCTGGATCTCGCCGGCGAAGTCGCCGTCGAATCGGAGGATGAACAGGCCGTTCTGCCGATCCGACGCGTAGAAGACATCGTCGCCGCGGAACGGGTACACGCCCCAGCAGCCCTCGAAGCCGCCTCCCTCGCGGTTGCTCGTGTCGTAGAAGCCGACCTCGACCGGCTCGTACGGATCCGTGATGTCGAGGATGCGCGCGCCGGCCGCGTACCAGGAGATGTAGGCGAGATCGTTCTTGTTCAGGATGTTGTGGATGATGCTGATCGGATGATCCGGCGGACGCCACTCGGAGGTCAGCGAGATGCCGGACAGGTTCGTGATGTCCCACATCTTGAAGTGGCCGCCGCCGACCTCGTCCGACGTGCAGACGTGCGTGCCCGCCACGTTCGGCCACGCGTTGTGCGTGTTCGCGCCGTTGTAGAAGTGGCTCGCGACCGTGGTGATGTTCGCGGGGTTCGTGGTGTTCATGATCCGCAGCGAGCCCGAGTTGATCGCCCCGGCGTACCCGCGCCCGCCCCCGACGAACAGGTCGTGGATGTAGTACGAGTCGAAGAAGTCCAGCTCCACGGGGTTCTCCGGATCCGCGAGCGAGAGCACGTGCATGCCGCCGCCCGGCGCCGCGCCGCACGCGTAGGCGATGCCGGCGGCCTCGTCGATCCAGAGGTTGTGCGCGGAGGAGAACGCCCCGTCCGTGTACGTGCCCACGTGGACCGGACTCAGCGGGTTCGCGAGGTCCACGATCTGGAGCCCGGTGCCGAAACCCGTCCCCTCCGTGACGATGTAGGCGTAGTGCTGGTAGGTCTTGATGTCCCGCCAGATCGAGGTCGGGCCGGCGATGCTCCAGTACTCGGCGGCATTCTCGGGGTCGGTCGCGTCGACGAACGCCGTCCCGCTCTGGTGCCCGTAGATCGCGATCTCCACGCCCGGCGCCGAATAGCCCCAGCAGTCGTTGACGCCCGTGTGTTCGTCGAGATTCGCGAGCAGGGTCACGTTGTACGGGGGGACGGCGGACTGCGCCGAGGCCGAGGAAGCCAGGGCCAGCAGCCCCAGGCAAGACGGAATCAAGCAGCGGGACCGGACTGGTCGCATCGGTGGACCTCGTATCGGGTTGGGTACGGCCCCGGAAGGAGGCCGGTTCACTTTGGGGAAGCCGGTGCGTGGTACGGGCGGCTACTATACCACGATGGTCGGGTCGCGTCGGAATCCCTGGGCTCCCCTGGCGCTGCTGGGGGTGGCGATCCTCTGGGGAACCACGTTCGCGGCCGTGAAGACCGGCCTCGCGGACAGCTCCCCCCTGTTGTTCCTGGGGGCCCGCTTCGTGATCGCCTCCGTGGCCGCGCTTCCGTTCCTGCGACGCGGTCGGGGCACGCGCGCCGCGCTCCGGGCCGGGCTCCCGCTCGGGATCGTCTACGCGCTCGGGTTCGCCGCCCAGACCATCGGCCTCACCACCACCAGCCCCTCGCGCTCCGCGTTCCTCACCGGGCTGAACGTGGCGATCGTGCCGCTCTGGGCGGCGCTCGTCCTCGGACGGAAGCCGCGTCCGCTCTCCGTGCTGGGGCTGGTGGTGGCCCTGCCGGGGATGTGGCTGCTCACCGCCCCGGCGGCCGGCGGCTGGACCGCGGGCGACAGCTGGACCGTGGCGTGCGCGGTGCTGTTCGCGCTGCACGTCGTGCTCGTGGGCCGGGTGGGCGATCGCTTCCACGCGGGCGGACTGCTCGTGTCTCAGCTCGTGGTGACGTCCGGTCTCGCGCTCGGGGGTGCCCCGCTCCTGGAGGAACCGCACTTCCGGCTGTCCGCTCCGCTCGTGGTCGCGCTGCTCGTCACCGCGCTGCTCGGCACGGTCGCTACCACTTGGCTGCAGCTCCGGTTCCAGCCGGCGATCGATCCCACGCGCGCCGGGCTCATCTTCGCGACGGAGCCGGTGTTCGCTTCGTTCTTCGCGTGGCTCGTCTTCCGGGAGACGTTGCCGCCCACCGCGTGGCTCGGGGGCGCGATCATCCTCGCCGGGATGGCGCTGTCGGAGGTGGGATCCGCGGGCGCGGCGGACCCGGCGGGAGCGCCGCTGGCGGCGGCGCCCCGAACCGAATCGCGTCCCTAGCGAACGATGCTGCCTCCGGTCAGCGACCGGTCCCGTCGTGGTAGGCGCCCTTCACGGAGGACCAGCTCGCGGGCTCCAGAGAAACCGTCGGCTCGAGCGTGAGCAGCAGGTCGTAGCCCGCGCCGAAGATCAGCGTGACTCCTTGCGTGGTCCCTTCGCTCACGACGTGGAGCTGCAGCTGGTACTGCCCCGGACCGAGCACCCCGGCTTCGTCGAAGAACACGGTCTCCTGGTCCGGATGCGCCTCGTACACGAGCCCACCGGGGCCGGTGAGCGTGAGGTCGGTGGTGCTCGCCAACCCCGCCGACACGTGGCCGGCCAGGGCGAACGCCGCCGCTCCCGTCAGCTCGAACACGACGTCGAAGGTCGAGGTCGCACTTCCCGAGACCGCCACAGCCGAGGAATCCGGCTGGGTCGCGAGCAGAAGAAACGTCGACCCGATGGCGGAGAGGCTGTCCGCGGCGAGGCTCGACGTCTGAAATGCCTGGGCCATCGCCAGAGCCCCGTCACCCTGGGGTCCCACACTCAGTGAGCTGTCGAACAGTCCCTGGTCGGGCGCCGACTCGGCGTCCTGCATCGTCCAGGTCTGTCCCGAGTTCGCGTTGAACACCTCGCCGTACACCGACGTCGAGCGGTCCTGCGAGATGATGATCGTGTTCGCACGAGGGCTGCCCACCGTTCCTAGCAGCGCGACGATGGCGACGCCGGCTGCGATGAATCGTTTCATGACTTCTCCTTCCGCGCACGCTTGGGTTGCCCGGAACGAACACGGGCCTTCGCGAGACCCATCGGTAAGCGATCCGGACCGGAGCGATAGGCGCTCTTGACCCCCGCCCAGCTCGCCGGCTGCACCGACACCGTCGGCTGGAGCGCGAGTTCGATTTCGTAGAGCGCCTGAAACGCCCCACTCGGGGCATCCAAGGGGACGGTCCCTTCCGCGAGGGCGTGGACCTCGAGGCGGTACTGTCCCGGGATGAGCGTGCCCGCCACATCGACGAGCACCGTCTCCGTCGTGGCCGTGGCGTCGTAGACGACGCCCGCCGGTCCGGTGAGTGTCGCCGCGGCTTCCCCGGCGAAGACGCACTGCAGCTGACCCGTCAGGGTGAAAGCCGCCGTGCCGGTGAGCTCGAACGTCACGTCGAAGTTCGACATCGCGACTCCGTAGGACGTGACGGCCGTGGAGTCGGTCGGAACGAGCAGGAGAGCAAACGAGCTGCCGTCGGTCGAGATCGAGTCCGGTTCGAGGACGGAGTTCTGAATCGCCCGGACGAACGCGAGCGAGCCGTCGCCGCCGACGCCTACACTGACGTTGCTCTGGAACGGCGAAACGTCCGGTGCGGATTCCGACGTCTGATCGGTCGTGGTCTGTCCCGTGTTCGCGTTGTGGATCTCGCCCGACACCGACGTGGAGCGATCCTGCGAGACGAAGATCGTGCTCGCATCGGCGAGCGCGGCGCAGAGAAACACCAGGCCGATGGCGGGGAGCATTCGGGAAGCCGAGTTCTTCACGGCATCACCTCGGGGCTCGGGGACTTGGATCCGGGGAGGTGTGAAGCGATCCTAGACCCGCGGACATCCCGCCTGCAATTCGATATCGCCCGCGGCCCGAACGACGCCATGCCCGAAAACGAACACGGGCCGGCTCCGCGAAGGAGCCGGCCCGCACGCGTCGAACGGAAAGCGGCTCTTCCCTAACCGTGATTCACGGCCAGCGCCTGCGCGATGCGCTCCACCGCCCAGTCCACCTCTTCCTTGGTAATCACGAGCGGCGGCGCGATGCGGACGACCTGCTCGTGCGTCTCCTTCGCCAGGATGCCCTTGGACATCAGGTCCTCGCAGTACGGACGCGCGGAGCCGCACTCCCGCTTGATCTCGATTCCGATCCACAGACCGCGCGCGCGGATCTCGCGCACGTTGTCCTGCGGAAGCGCCCGCAGCGCCGACGCGAGCTGCTCGCCACGCGCCTGCGAGTTCTCCACGAGCTTCTCGTCGCGGATGACCTCGAGTGCCGCCTTCGCGACGGCGCAGCCGAGCGGGTTGCCGCCGAACGTCGAGCCGTGGTCGCCCGGGTGGAACACGAGCATGGCGTCGTCGTTCGCGAGCACACCGGACACCGGATAGAAGCCGCCGGAGAGGGCCTTCCCCACGATGAGCGCGTCCGGCCG